>JAGBHX010000161.1 GCA_017935265.1 Clostridia bacterium
CCCTAACTGATTTCGAGTCAGCCCCGTTATGACCACTTCGATACGTCTCCATATAAAATTGTAAAGGCAAAGCCTAATTACCAAAATGCGAGAGAACTGCGAGATGCGGTTTTCTGAAAGTGCAAACCGAAGTCCTTAAAACCCCGATAAATAAAGGGTTTACGGAGAAAGGCAAGTGACAGACCCGACTATGTTTCGAGTCAGTCCCGTTATGACCACTTCGATACGCTTCCGTGTATTCAACGATTGGTATTGTATCAAAATATTGATGTTTTGTCAACAGAAAAACGGCGGATATCCGCCGTTCCTTTTATTTTTGAAAAAGTCCTTTTATAAAATCAAATGCAATGGCAAAGGTTACTTTGTCGCTGTTAAAATTCATATTTTCTTCTGTCATGGGAAGAGTTGTGCCGTCATCCTCACTGTTCATCAAAAACTGAGGGAATCGCGGGTTTGAATAAACGGTTGCCTCCCCCTTCATTTGAAGAATGTATGCATACAAGTCGCGGTAATCATCACTGTACCATGTGTGAAGCATACCCTTAACAAACCATGTTTTTTCGGGCAAAAGACATGTTGACGCGTCAATTATATTGTCGGGTGAAATATGGTTATGACCGTCATTCACAGCCTGAACATAATTGTCACCGAGAGTTTTGCCAAAATCACTGCAGGTTGCACCGCCTGAGGTGTATCGGGTATCAATCAGCGCGTCTGCCATATACGATTTACTCTGAGTGGCAGGGATTGCACTGAAGCCGTAATGAGAAACAAAAGCAACTGTTACACCGTCAGCCTCCATAGCCTTGATGGTGGAATTGATTAATGGGCGAACTTCATACTGATATACGTCAATTTTTTCAATCAGCTCAGCATTTTCTTCTTCATCAAGCATAAATTTCTTTGCTTCCTCGTAATATTCAGCAGGAACAAAGCTCCACAAGCCTGGAAGATAACCGAAAATGTCAATCAGAAATTCGTCATAGATGTGTTCGCTTTCATTTTCAAAAAAGCGGTCAATCTTGTTAATCAAAGGGCTGACAATCAACGGAGCAACATACCTGATTAAGCTGCGGATAATCACCTGCTGTGAGGATTCGCCAAACATAAAATTGTTGATATACTGTGCAAGCTCATCGGCTTCAAAATCAAACCTTCCTGTGTAAAGCTCGCCAATCAAAGTGAGGCCGTACATTGCCGTTGAGCGATAAATCACAGCATTCAGGTCGGAATAACCATATTTACAGATATAAGCCGATGTCATAACTCCGCCCATACTTTCGGCAATGAGATTTACCTTCTCCGCTGCGTAATGGGCCTTGACCTTTTCAACAAATTCATTAAGCTCATCGGCCACAGTCATAGGATCTGCACGCCAGTCATAAGTAAATGTGCTGTAGTCATAATCAATTTCAGGCTCATCTTCAATAGAAATATTATAAACTGATTCACCGTTACCGTCATACTTTATATGTTCAAAAACAGGCTTGACAGCATCGACCAAGGAAACGGCAAAGCGTGCTTCACTGCCGCCGAGAAGGAAAAGCACAAGAGGGAAAACAAGATTTTGAATCATCGTGTTCATATCATCTTCTTCTGCACCGAAGACCTGCTTTTCCGTTTCAAGACCTTTATCCATAATAAGATCTGTGTTTGCCATACCCGTAACGTGAACGGTAGGAATATATTCCTCCCCTTGGGCAAAGGCAACTGCTCCACATGAAAAAATCAGGACAAAAACTAAAATAAAACTAAGTAGTTTTTTCATTTTTCTCACCTCCTGAAAATATTAACACAAAAAACTTTTTAATACAACAAAATTATTCTGAATCTGCACAATAAAAGCGACCAGAGGTGATTTTTTTGAGCAATGCGCGACGTCTTTTGATTAACACAGTTCTGCTTACATCAACCTCACTGATAATGAGAACTGTTTCCGTAAGTTTTAATGTGTATCTGACTAATATAATCGGTGCAGAAGGCATCGGTCTTTTTCAGCTTGTTTCCACAGTTTATGCAATGGCAATCACATTTTCGGTTGCGGGCATCCGCCTTGCATCAATGCGCCTTGTGGCAGACAGCCTGGCTCTTGGCAGAGAAAATCAACGGCAGATTATGAGAAGATGCCTGCTTTATGCTCTTTTTTGCGGCACGGCGGTAGGACTTATTCTCACAGGAAGTGCTCAGCTGATTGCAGGCGAATGGATTGAAAGTGAAAATGCGGTGTCTTCGCTGAAAATTCTCAGCATTAGCCTACCCTTCGTTTCCATGTCGGCGGCGCTTAACGGGTATTTCACATCCGAGAGTAAAATTATGCGGTACACCTCGGTTCAGCTTGCTGAACAGCTTTTTAAAATTTCCGCTACAGTGTTTTTCATAAAGCAAGTTTCCCAAAACAATCCGCAGGATTTCTGTTCAGCAATCGTTATGAGTATCACAATTGCTGAAATGTTTTCGCTGAGCTGTTCATACACAGTTTACCGTTTCACCTCGCGCAAAGAAACGGAAAGAAAAAATGTTTCAGTATGGAAAAATTTGCTCAGAATCGCCTTACCCGATGCAATAGGGTCTGAAATGCGCTCAGTGCTGACAACCGTTGAACATATGCTCATTCCCAAGGGGCTGAAAAAAGCGGGTGGTTCTGTGAGCAACGCCATTGAAACCTACGGCATCGTTCACGGAATGTCTCTTCCCATCATACTTTATCCGTCGGTGCTGATTTCTTCACTTTCCGGATTGCTTGTGCCCGAAATTTCATCGCACTATATCTCGGGTCAGCATAAGAGAATCTGCTACATAATAAAAAGGGTTCTGCATATTGCACTGATTTTTTCAATCGGTGCGGCAGGTGTGATGTTTTTCAATGCCGAGCAGCTTTCCTTTGCTTTTTACAACAGCAATCAATGCAGTTTTTATATTAAAATTCTGGCGCCTCTGATAATTGTGATGTATATGGATACCTCCGTTGACGGAATGCTCAAGGGTCTCGACCAGCAGATGAGCTATATGAAATATAACATTATCGACGCGGGAAGCTGTGTTGTAATGGTGTACTTTCTTGTTCCGATTATGGGGGTAAAAGGATATATTCTGGTGATTTACCTCAGCGAACTAATTAACTTTGTGTTAAGCTTCAGGCGGCTGAGTGTAGTCAGCGATGTAGAAATCAACCTGATGAGAAGTATCGTAATCCCTCTGTTCAGTATTACATCAGCCTGCCTTTGCGGTGACTTTGCAGGAAAAATTTTCACTTTTAATCTTTCACACAAAAGTGAAGCATTGATTTTCATTCTGCTTGAGGTAGCTGTATACATTTCGTTTCTGCGGATATTCAGAGCAATTGACAAAGAAGAAACGCAGTGGGTGAAAAGAATGTTTTTAACAAAAAACTTTACAAAGTAAGCTGTTAAATGTATAATTAACTCAGTTATGTTGGCGACAGCCGCCACTCATACTTGGAGGTATATTATGAAAATATGTATGGCCGCTCCTTTTGACATTCAAAACAAAATGTCCTGGTCAGGCACCCCTTTGAGTTTATATCTTGCTTTGAATTCAATGAATGAAAATGAGGTTACAACCCTCAATCTTTCTGACTATCATACTCCGCTTAACACAAAGCTTAATTTACTCAGCCATTGCGACATAAAAAGCTCAGTAAAGAACAGAACTCCCGTTTCAAAGCTTGGTCCGTCAGTTATGAATCCTCTCAATTCAAAGCTGATACATAAGCTTTGCAACAAAAAGGATTATGATGCAGTTATTGAATTCGGAGGTTATCAGCCTGCCGACAGCCTTCCTCCCTATTACGTTTATACTGATTCCTCTCACGATATGGCACTTTCGTATTATAATCAATACGGTTATCTGCCCTTCGGCTCTGAAAATTACAGCGTTGACTCCGTTAAAAGAGCTGCAGACCACGTGAGAAAAATATATCAGAATGCAAGCGGTGTGCTTTGTATGAGCCAATGGCTGGCCGACTGTATGATAAACGTCACCGGTGTTGACCCTAAAAAAGTTCACACGGTTTATGCAGGTGCAAACTGGCACGGTGTTGAACTTCCCGAAAATATACAAAGCAAATCTATAAACGGCAAAAAGGAAATTCATCTGGTGCTTACCGGTGTCAGCTTTGAGGGTAAGGGTGTTGATTTAGCTATTGAAGCGAATAAACTCCTTAATATAAACTCCGAGAAAAAGTTTTATCTCCATATTTGCGGAATTAAAACTGAGTTTGAGCACGACGAAAACGTTATCAATCACGGCTTTGTAAACAAAAGTCAGCTCATTGAAATTCTTGGCGCCTGTGATTTGTTTGTTTTGCCGTCGAGATTTGACTGCTTCGGTATCAGCTTCGTGGAAGCAATGACCTTTGGTCTTCCCTGCATCGGAAGAAAAATCTGTGCTATGCCCGAAATCATTGATGAAGGCACCAACGGCGAACTGATTACAAAAGATGACCCGACTGAATTAGCAGAGCTTATTTCAAAAATCTGCTTCAATGATGAACTCTATGCTTCATATTCGAAAAGTGCAATAGAAAAGGCAAAGAAATTCACCTGGAGCAACGTTTCACAAAACATTATGAATATTATCAGATAAACTAAAAGAGCTACCCTTTCGGGTAGCTCTTAAATTTTGGATTAACTTATTTGTTTGCAGGGTCGATAAGCTCGATGATGCACATTTCTGCAGCGTCACCGCGACGAGCTCCTGTTTTGATGATACGGCAATAGCCGCCGTTAACGTCCTTATATTTGGGGGCAATTTCGTTGAAAAGCTTTGAAACTACGTCTTCTTTTGTAACGTAAGCCAAAACCTGTCTTCTTGCGTGAAGACTGTCGTCCTTAGCAATGGTAATCATTTTTTCAGCCATTGCACGAACTTCCTTTGCCCTTGTAACGGTGGTTTCTATTCTGCCGCTCTCTAAAAGATAAGTTACCATGCCTCTGAGCATTGACAAACGATGGTCAGTTGCTCTACCAAGCTTTCTGGAACCGGGCATTAAAATCACTCCTTTACCGTTAATAGGTTGGATTCCTTAAAAATTCGAAATACAGCGAAAATTACTCGTCATCTCTGCGAAGGTCATATCCCAACGAAGCAAGCTTTGCAACAACTTCATCAAGTGACTTTCTGCCGAGGTTACGAACCTTCATCATATCGTCTTCTGACTTTCCGATCAAATCTTCAACTGTGTTAATACCTGCTCTCTTCAAGCAGTTGAATGAACGCACTGACAGGTCAAGTTCCTCAATGGTCATCTCCAGAACTTTTTCTTTGCCGTTCTTGCTCTTTTCAACCATAATCTCTGTTTCGAATGCCTCATCTGAGAGGTCACCGAAGAGACTGAGGTGATCGTTGAGGATCTTGGCGCCAAGAGATACAGCTTCTTTTGAAGAAATTGTACCGTCTGTCCACACCTCAAGTGTAAGCTTGTCATAGTCAGTAATTTGACCAACACGTGTGTTTTCAACTGTGTAATTAACTTTTAAAACAGGTGAAAAAATTGAGTCAACAGCAATTACGCCGATAACAGGCTGCATTTCCTGCTTGTTCTTTTCTGCTGACACATAACCTCTGCCCTTGTCACAGGTAATTTCCATATGAACATCGGCATCGGAATCAAGGGAAGCGATGTGAAGCTCGGGGTTGAGAATTTCAACGTCCGAATCACATTTGAAGCAACCCGCTGTGAGTTCGCCCTCGCCCTTCATATCTACATACATAGTTTTGGGGCCTTCACCGTGAATTTTGAGAATTACGCTCTTGAGGTTGAGAACAATCTCAGTAACGTCTTCTTTAACGCCGGGAATTGTGGAGAACTCGTGAAGAATACCGTCGATTTTAACAGATGTGATAGCATAACCGGGAAGAGAAGAAAGAAGAACTCTTCTCAGGCTGTTGCCGAGAGTTGTGCCGTAGCCTCTTTCGAGGGGGTCAACAACAAATCTGCCGTAAGTACCGTCAGGGTAAACTTCAGCTGTTTCGATTTTGGGCTTTTCGATTCCTATCATTCAAAACCCTCCTTGTAATTTACAGCAAAACTGCTTAGTAGTTATTATTTTGAATAGAACTCAACGATAAGCTGTTCTTCAACAGGAGTTGCGATCTGGTCGCGTTCCGGAAGATTTACAACCTTTGCTTCGTAGTTTGATGTTTTATCAAGCCACTGCGGAACAGGACGAGAACCGTTTGTTTCGAGTACAGCTTTGATTTTTTCACTGTCACGGCTGCCTTCTTTGATGGTGATTACGTCACCTGCTCTGAGAAGGATTGAAGGAATGTTAACCTTCTTGCCGTTTACAAGGTAATGATTGTGTGTTACAAGCTGTCTGCCTTCTGCACGGGAGTTAGCCCAACCCAAAAGGTAAACAATGTTGTCAAGGCGGCTTTCACAGATTCTGAGAAGGTTTTCACCTGTCTTACCCTGCTTACGCTCTGCCATTGCGAAATATTTACGGAACTGGCTTTCGTTGATGCCATAGTAGCGTCTTGCCTGCTGCTTAGCACGAAGCTGCATACCATATTCCGATGTCTTTTTGCGGCTCTGACCATGCTGACCGGGAGCATATGAACGACGCTCAAGAGCACACTTCTGTGTGTAGCATCTTTCACCTTTAAGGAAAAGTTTCTTGCCCTCACGGCGGCATAATTTACAAACCGCACCGGTATATCTTGCCATGTAGTTACACCTCCTGAAATTATAGGTTTATACGCGCCTTCTCTTAGGCGGACGGCAGCCATTGTGAGGAATGGGAGTAACGTCTTTAATCATTGTTACATCCAAACCTGCTGTCTGCAAAGCTCTGATTGCGGCTTCACGACCTGCGCCCGGGCCTTTTACGTAAACCTCAACTGTTTTCATACCGTGTTCAATAGCAGCCTTTGCTGCAACCTCAGCAGCTGTCTGAGCTGCGAAGGGAGTTGACTTCTTAGAGCCTCTGAAGCCCATTTCACCGGCGCTGGCCCATGAAACTGCGTTGCCCTGAGTGTCGGTAATAGTAACAATTGTGTTGTTGAAGGTGGATTGAATATGAGCTGCTCCGCGCTCGATGTTTTTACGCTCACGGCGTCTGCGAGTTGCAGTGCCTTTTTTAGCGGAACCCTTAGGTGCCATAATTCTACCTCCTTATTATTTCTTCTTGTTAGCAATAGTCTTTTTGGGACCTTTGCGTGTACGGGCGTTTGTTTTAGAACGCTGTCCTCTTACGGGCAGGCCCTTGCGATGACGAACACCGCGATAACAACCGATTTCGATAAGTCTCTTGATATCGAATGCGGTCTCTCTGCGAAGATCACCTTCCACCTTAACGTTGTGGTCGATGTACTCACGAAGCTTAGAAACATCTTCTTCAGTCAAATCCTTAACTCTTGTGTCAGGATTGATACCTGTTGCTGCTATAATGTCACATGCAGTTTTGCGACCAATACCGTAGATGTATGTGAGAGCGATTTCAACTCTCTTCTCTCTGGGAAGGTCAACACCTGATATACGCGCCATTTGTCAGTTGCACCTCCATTGAATGGTTTGCGTCGGATTAACCCTGACGCTGTTTGTGCTTGGGATTCTCACAGATAACCATGATTTTTCCCTTGCGCTTAATAATCTTGCACTTCTCGCAAATTTTCTTTACAGAAGGTCTGACTTTCATATTAGAATGCCCTCCTTAAAAATTAGCCTGTTGATTTCTGTAAGCGTTTATTTGGAACGCCATGTGATACGGCCTCTGGTAAGGTCATAGGGTGAAACCTCAACCGTTACCTTATCTCCGGGAAGAATTCGGATATAGTTCATACGAAGCTTACCTGAGATGTGGGCCAAAATTTTGTGTCCGTTTTCCAACTCAACCTGAAATGTTGCGTTAGGCAATGCTTCGATTACCACGCCTTCAAGTTCAAGCATATCTTGTTTTGACATAGCTTTTACCTCCTCAAATACGGGTCAGAATTACCGGCCCGTCCGGTGTGATAGCCACCGTGTGTTCAAAGTGTGCTGACAGTGAACCGTCTTTGGTTTTTACTGTCCAACCATCGGATAATGTTTTAACTCCAGCTTTGCCCATATTTATCATAGGCTCAATGGCAATTGTCATACCCGGTAACAGTCGCACACCTCTGCCGGGAGTGCCGTAATTCGGGACACTGGGGTCTTCATGAAGATTTTTACCTACGCCGTGACCAACATACTCACGAACAACGGAAAATCCTCTCTCTTCACAGTAAGTTGCAATAGCTGAGCCGATGTCGCCGACTCTGCCGCCTGCGACAGCCTTCTGAATGCCTACATAAAGGCTTTCTCTGGTTGTGTCGCACAGCCGCTTCGCTTCGGGAGAGATGTCCCCCGCTGCGAAAGTAGCAGCATTGTCGCCGTTAAAGCCGTTCAGCTTTGCGCCAAGGTCAATGCTGACGATGTCGCCTGCTTTGATGACTCTGTCCTTACCGGGAATTCCGTGAATGACCTCATCGTTTATGGAAATGCATGCGGTAGCGGGGAAACCACCGTAACCAAGGAAGTTGGGCTCTGCGCCGCACTTGGTAATGTAATCAAAGGCGATTTTGTCGATTTCAGCGGTTGTTACACCGGGCTCGACTGCCTCCCCCGCTAATTTTAATGCTCCTGCCGATATAACACACGCTTCGCGCATAAGCGCTAACTCGTGATTCGTTTTGAGCACTATCATGCTTAATCCTCCAATGCCTTGAGTGTGAGTGCTGTTGTGTCAGCAACCTCCTCCTGGCCTTCAACTACTTTAAGCAAGCCTGCTTTTGAGTAGTAATCCTTGAGAGGCTCGGTCTGTTCGTGATAAACATTGAGTCTGTCAAGAACGGTGTCCGGATGATCATCCTTACGCTGGATGAGCTCACCCTCGCAAACGTTGCATACACCGTCTTTAGCAGGTTTCTTATATTCAAGATGATAAGAAGCACCGCACTTTGAGCATACACGTCTGCCGGACATTCTTTTAATAATTTTCTCATCAGGAACTTCAATGTCAATAACTCTGTCAATGACAACGCCCATTGCATCGAGAGCTTCTGCCTGAGGAATTGTTCTTGGGAAACCGTCAAGGATAAATCCTTTCTGGCAATCATCCTTAGCAAGTCTTTCTTTGATGATTCCGATAACTACTTCATCGGGAACAAGCTGACCTGCGTCGATGTATGATTTGGCTTTAACGCCCATCTCCGTGCCCTTTGCAAGAGCTTCACGGATGATGTTACCGGTTGAAATTGCAGGAATCTGGAGCTTATCGCAGATAACCTCTGCCTGTGTGCCCTTACCTGCACCCGGTGCACCGAGAAGAATTAAATTCATATTCTCGTCCTCCGATTAATCAAGGAATCCCTTGTAGTGACGCATCATCATCTGTGATTCGAGCTGCTTAACTGTTTCAAGAGCTACACCAACAAGAATGATGATTGATGTACCGCCGAGTGAGATTGCCATTTCGTAGCCGCATACTTTTGTAACCTGCTGGAACAGGATGGGGAAAAGAGCAACAACGCTGAGAAGCAATGCACCAAGCAAAGTGATTCTTGACAAAATTTTCTTGATGTAATCAGATGTGGGCTTACCGGGACGGATACCCGGGATAGCACCGCTGTTTTTACGGATGTTGTTTGCCATTTCAACAGGATTATACTGGATGCTTGCATAGAAGTATGCGAAGAAGATAATCATGAAGAAATACATAATTCCGTAAGCCCAGTGTGAGCTTGTGAAAATGCTGAAGAAAGTTGCAAGTCCTGTGCCTTCCTTTGCATTAACGAAAAGGTTAATTGTGGGAGGAAGAGAAAGGATTGAGCTTGCGAAGATGATGGGCATAACACCTGACATATTAACCTTAATCGGAATATGAGTGCTCTGGCCACCGTACATCTTACGGCCAACAACTCTCTTCGCATACTGTACCGGGATTCTGCGTTCTGCATTGTCCATCCATACGATGTAAGCAATCATAAGAAGAAGAACAATAACAACAACAATTGAAAGAACGGCCCATACGCCACCTCTTGTGAAGTAACCGCCTTCAGGTGAGAAGAGCTGAGCTACAAGTGAGGGGATTCTTGACACGATACCTGTGAAAAGAATAAGTGAAATACCGTTACCGATACCGTTTGCGTTAATCTGCTCACCGAGCCACATAAGAAGGGCTGTACCGCCGGTGAAGCAGAAGATGATAATCAATGCCTGGAACACTGCTGCAAAGCCTGTGAAGGCTGCGCCGTCAGCATTGCCGAGCAGGAAGTTATTACCTCTGAGGTAGAAGTAATAAGCAGTACTCTGAAGAAGAGCAAGAGCGATTGTAACAAATCTTGTGATTGAAGCAATCTTTTTTCTGCCCTCTTCACCGTCTTTTGCAAGTCTCTCAAGGGGAGGAATTGCAACGGTGAGCAACTGCATGATGATGGAGCTGTTGATGTACGGTGTAATTGACATTGCGAAAATTGTACCGTAGTTGAACGCGCTACCTGTCATCATTGTCAGGTATTCCATAAATGTGCCCTGCATTGATGCGTCATTAACGAAGTCGAAAATACCGTTTTCGCCAACGTTGATGAAGGGAACGGGAATAGCTGAACCAATTCTGAAAACTAAAAGAATTAAAGCTGTGAATAAAATCTTTTTTCTGAGTTCGGGGATTTTCCATGCATTAGCAAATGTCTGAAACATGTTAAATCACCTCGGCCTTTCCTCCGGCTGCCTCAATCTTCTGCTTGGCAGACTCAGAATAAGCATTTACCTTAACCTCAAGGCTCTTGGTGAGTTCACCGTTACCGAGAACCTTAACAGAATCAAAGTAATTTTTAACGAGACCTGCGTCTTTAAGAGCTGCAACATCAACAACTGCACCGTTGTCAAATCTTGCTTCGAGGTCTGCAACGTTAACTGTAACAACTACGTCACGGAAAATGTTGTTGAAGCCTCTCTTAGGAACTCGTCTTTGCAAAGGCATCTGACCGCCCTCAAAACCGGGACGCATGCCTCTACCGGCACGGGCTTTCTGACCTTTGTGACCTTTACCGGCTGTCTTGCCCTGACCGGAACCTGCACCTCTACCGATACGCTTACGCTCTTTTGTTGAGCCAGCTGCCGGTGAAAGTTCGTGCAACTTCATACTTCGCACCTCCTTGCTTATGCTTCGCTAACCTGGATAAGGTGAGCAATCTTCTTCACCTTACCTAAGGTCTGGGGATTTTCGGGCTGAACCGAAACATCACCGATTTTATGAAGACCAAGTGCATGGGCGGTGGCAATCTGATCTTTCTTGCTGCCGATTAAGCTCTTTACAAGTTTAACCTGAACTTTTGCCATTTTGTCCACCCTCCTTAACCTAAAATTTCTTTAGCTGACTTTTCGCGAACTGCTGCAACTTCTTCGATGTTACGAAGTTTTGAAAGTCCGTCGATAGTAGCTCTTACTACATTGCAGGGATTGTTGGAACGAAGTGCCTTAGAACGGATGTCCTTGATACCTACTGTTTCAACAACGGCACGAACCGGGCCGCCTGCGATAACGCCGGTACCGGGTGCTGCCGGTTTAAGAAGAACAACACCTGCGCCGAACTTACCAATGATTTCGTGGGGGATTGTTGTGCCCTTAAGTGAAACCTTGATAAGATTTTTCTTTGCATCTTCAATGCCTTTACGGATAGCGTCAGGAACTTCGCCTGACTTACCCATACCAAAACCAACTGTGCCGTTGCCATCGCCAACAACAACAAGAGCTGCGAACTTGTAGATACGACCGCCCTTTACTGTTTTGGAAACTCTGTTGATGGCAACTACTCTTTCCTGAAGCTCCATAGCCGATGCATCAATCTTAGCCAAAAGTAATTCCTCCTTACTTAGAACTTGAGGCCACCCTCACGGGCGCCTTCGGCCAGCTCTTGCACACGGCCGTGATAAATGTAACCGCCACGGTCAAAAACACATTCAGTGATGTCTTTTTCAGCGGCTCTCTTTGCCAATAATTCGCCCACCTTGTGAGCTGCGGTTTTGTTTCCGCCGTACTCCTCGAAGTCCTTTTCTACAGTTGAAGCAGATGCAAGGGTAACACCATTAACATCATCAATTAACTGAGCGTAGATGTGCTTGAGAGAGCGGAATACATTAAGGCGAGGACACTCAGCTGTGCCTGAAATCTTACCACGAACTCTTGTGTGGCGCTTGATTCTTGCCTTATTACTATCAGGTCTGTTAACCATAAGTGTTTCACTCCTTCATTTAGACTCTTATTTGCCGCCCTTACCGGCTTTACCTTCTTTACGACGGATAACTTCATCAACATACTTGATGCCCTTACCCTTATAAGGTTCCGGAGGACGCTTTTCGCGAATATTAGCGGCAAACTGACCTACCTTCTGCTTGTCAGGACCGGAAATACGGATTTTTGCGGGTGATACAGGAACGAGAACTTCAACTGTGAGACCCTCGGGGATTGTCATGTTAACAGGATGTGAGAAGCCGAGGTTCATCTGAAGCTCGCTGCCCTGAACTGCAACACGGTAACCGATACCGACGATATCAAGTTCTTTGCTGTAGCTTTCGTTACAGCCCTGAATCATGTTAGCGATAAGTGTTCTTGTGAGACCGTGAAGAGAACGGTTCATCTTATCGTCGTTAGGACGAGAAACAACAACTGTTTCGCCCTCTTTAGCAACTGTGATGTTGCTGTGCACTGTTCTGGTAAGTGTTCCTTTAGGACCTTTAACTGTAACAGTGCTGCCGTCGATTGTTACGTCTACACCTGCAGGAATAGCAATCGGTAATCTACCTATACGTGACATTCTAACAGCACCTCCTTACCAGACGAATGCAAGAACTTCGCCGCCAACGTTGGCCTTGCGAGCGTCCTTATCAGTCAAAATACCCTTGGGTGTTGAAAGGATTGCGATACCAAGGCCTTTCATAACCTTGGGCATATCCTCAACGTTTGTATAGATACGCAAGCCGGGCTTAGAAACTCTGCGTAAACCTGTGATAGCTGATGTTTTGTTGGGGCCGTATTTGAGAACGATCTCGATCATGCCCTGTTTGCCATCATCTTCAACCTTAAAACTTTTTACATAACCCTCATCAACAAGAATCTGAGCAATCGCTTTCTTCATGTTGGATGCGGGAACCTTAACCGAATCATGTTTAGCCGAACTTGCGTTACGGATTCTTGTTAACATGTCGGCGATGGAATCAGTAATCTGCATACCGTCAACCTCCTTTATGCAACTGCTCTCTTACCAACTGGCTTTTTTAACTCCGGGAATCTGGCCTGCGTGAGCAAGTTCCCTGAAGCAAATACGGCATACTCCGTACTTACGGAGGTAGGCATGAGGCCTGCCGCAGATTTTACATCTGTTGTACTGTCTTGATGAATATTTAGCGGGTCTTGCCTGCTTAACTTTCATAGCTGTCTTGGCCACAATAATACCTCCTTACTTTGAGAACGGAGCGCCCATAAGTGAGAGTAACTCACGAGCTTCTTCGTCTGTATTAGCTGTTGTAACGAAGCAAATATCCATGCCTCTTACTTTGTCGATCTTATCGTAATCGATTTCGGGGAAAATCAACTGCTCTTTGATACCGAGAGAGTAGTTACCTCTGCCGTCAAATGAGTTGGGGTTGATACCTCTGAAGTCTCTTACGCGGGGAAGTGCGAGATTGAAGAATCTGTCAAGGAATTCATACATTCTCTCGCCGCGGAGTGTTACTTTAACTCCGATTGTCATACCTTCACGAAGCTTGAAGTTAGCAACTGACTTCTTAGCCTTGCAGAGAACGGGCTTCTGACCTGTGATCTGCTGGATGTCGCTGACGATAGCATCTACAACCTTGGGGTTGTCTCTTGCTTCGCCGCAGCCTACGTTGATAACGATTTTATCAAGCTTAGGAATCTGCATGACACTCTTGTATTCAAACTTCTTCATCAAAGCCGGTGCGACTTCGTTAACATAAGTTTCCTTTAATCTTGCCATATGTCATGCTCCTCCTTATTCAAATTCTGCATGGCAGCCGTCTTTCTTACAAACACGGACTTTCTTGCCTTTTGCATTTACTTTGTGGCCAACTCTTGTGGGCTGACCGCATTTGGGGCAAACAAGCTGAACTTTGTCTGCGTAGAGAGCGCTTTCTGCCTTAAGAAGGCCGCCCTGCTCACCCATTTTTCTGGGTTTAACATGCTTTGTAACGATGTTAACGCCTTCAACGATAACCTTGCCTTCAGAAGGGCTTACCTGAAGCACCTTACCTCTTGCACCACGGTTTTTACCATTGATAACTACGACTGTATCACCAGTCTTAACGTGTACTTTGTTCATCTTCTGCACCCCCTGATTAAAGTACTTCGGGAGCGAGTGACAAGATCTTTGTGAAATCTTTTTCACGAAGCTCTCTTGCTACAGGTCCAAAAATACGTGTTCATTTGGGATTTTTATCTTCTCTGATAATAACAGCTGCGTTCTCATCGAAGCGGATGTATGTGCCGTCGTTACGACGAACACCGCTTGCTGAACGAACAACTACTGCTTTTACTACCTCACCTTTTTTGACAACTCCACCGGGTGTTGCTTTTTTAACTGAAGCAACGATTACGTCACCGATGTTAGCATATCTTCTGCCTGAGCCACCGAGAACGCGGATACATCTGATCTCTTTAGCGCCCGTGTTGTCAGCTACTTTGAGGTTACTTTCTTGCTGTATCACAATATAGGCCTCCTTACACCTGCGCCATTATTTGGCTTTCTCGATAATTTCTACTACGCGCCATCTCTTATCTTTTGAAAGAGGACGAGTTTCCATTACAAGTACGCGGTCACCGATGCCGCATTCATTGTTCTCATCGTGTGCTTTGAGTTTAATGGTACGGTTAATAATCTTCTTATAAAGAGGATGCTTTACCTTATCCTTAACTGAAACAACAACAGTCTTATCCATCTTGTCGCTGCTAACAATGCCTACACGAGTTTTTCTGAGGTTTCTTTTTTCCATTAAAATCTACCTCCCTTTCTTACGAATTAGCGCCGTGAAGCTCGATATCGCGCTGAATAGTCTTAATTCTTGCAATATCCTTTTTAACGGCGTTAATACGCATTGGGTTGTCGAGCTGGTTAATGGCCTGCTGGAAACGCAGTTTAAAGAGCTCGTCCTTCAAATCGTGAAGCTTTGCTTCCTGCTCAGCTGCGGACATCTTTCTGATTTCACTAGCTTTCATTACTGCTCACCACCCGTTTCTTCCTTAGTAACAAATTTGCATTTAATGGGGAGCTTGTTAGCTGCAAGGCGAAGAGCCTCACGTGCAAGATCCTCATCAACGCCGGCAATTTCAAAAAGAACTCTGCCGGGATTAACAACGGCAACCAAATATTCGGGAGAACCTTTACCTGAACCC
>JAGBHX010000162.1 GCA_017935265.1 Clostridia bacterium
GATATTTTCAGTCGCTTGACAAAGAGTGTTTCTTATAGTAAAATTCTATACAATATATATATGACGGAGGTGATACCGTGCCTATCAAAATAGACGGCAGACTGCCTGCCAACAAAGCACTGGAAAATGAAAACGTCTTTGTTATGACAGAGGAAAGAGCCAACACTCAGGACATCCGTCCTCTTAATATTGTTATACTTAACCTTATGCCCACAAAGATTGAAACCGAGACCCAGCTTCTCCGTCTTCTGAGTAACTCTCCCCTTCAGGTTGACATCACTCTTTTGCAGACAGCTTCTCACGTTTCAAAAAATACATCTCAGGAGCATATGCTAAAATTTTACTCATGCTTTGATGCCGTCAAAGATAAGAAATTTGACGGCATGGTTATCACAGGCGCTCCCGTTGAGCATATGGCCTTTGAAGAGGTTGATTATTGGGAAGAGCTTTGCGAAATTTTTAAATGGAGCAAGACTAACGTTTATTCCACCTTTCACATCTGCTGGGGCGCACAGGCAGGGCTTTACTATCATTACGGTATTCCCAAATATCAGCTTGATGAAAAGATGTTCGGCATTTTCCCTCACCGTTCACTTGATAATTATCATCCCCTTTTAAGAGGTCTTGATGAAACCTTCTACGTGCCACACTCAAGACACACTGAAATCAGGATGAACGACATTGCTCTTGTTAAGGACCTGCAGGTGCTCACCTATTCGGACATATCCGGTGTTCATCTGCTGTCTGATATGGATTGCAGAAACTTCTACGCAACGGGTCATTCGGAATATGACAGAGACACACTGTTTAAGGAGTATTTCCGTGACAAGTCAAAAGGACTTGATATTAAAGTTCCGTACAACTACTTCCCTGATGACGACCCTACAAAGACTCCGCTGATTACCTGGAGAAGTGCCGCCAACATTATTTTTTCAAACTGGCTTAACTACTTCGTATATCAGAAAACACCGTACGACCTTTCAACATTATAAACTTAGCAAACTCAGAGATGAAAGCAGAGAAATCGGCTTTCATCTTTTTATTTTTAATTTATACATTATATATATCGACAAACGGAAAAATTTGTGTTATACTGTCTTGGTAGACTTAAAACAAATAAATTTAAGGAGAATGATTATGAAAAAACCTTCAATCAAATTCGGTTCATTCAAACAGTATGAAAAAGTGTTCATCACTGCTGCTGACGGCGTTGACATTGAAAACATCAAGGCTGTTGCTTTTGACGGTGAAGTGCTTTATATTGCTGAGCCCGAATATCTTATTGAATATTCTAAGGGCAACCTTAAAAAGGTTCCCGCAAAGATTTCTAATCTCTTTTCAAGAAAGGGCAAGCTCTATGCTTCTGTAGGCAACGCTCTTGCTGAGGTTAAAAAAGGCAAGCTTAAGAAGATTGCTGAATTTGACTCCCCTGTTATCGACATTTCCGTTGCTCTTGACGGCTCAATGTGGCTCATCACAGAAACTGACCTTTACCTTCAGGAGAACGGTGAATTTGTTCAGGTTGTTGAGCTTCCCGACCAGACAGTTTGCCTTGCCGCACTTGACAACAAAGCAAAGTATGACGAAACAGTTTACGTAGGTTCAACTGTTGAAGGCCTTCTTTCAATGAAAGGCAAGCGCCGTCACTGGGCAGAGCTTATGCCCGACGTTACAGGCGTTCTGAGCAAAAAAATCAACTGCATTGCCATTGATGCTCTCGGCCATCTCTGGGTAGGCTCAGACGAGGGCCTCAACATCTACGACGGCAAGAACTACTGGTTCAACGGCAACGATTTCTATTCTGTTCCTGCCGGTAAGTTCAACGATATGTTCTTTGCCGCTGACGGTTAGAAATATTTCGCAACAGATACAGGTATCATTACTCTCATTGAAGGTAAGCTTTCTTACTTCTCATTCGGCGCATGGCTTATGCACCCCACAGTTACCAAAATCACAGTATCTGACAACGGCTCAATTGCCGCTGTTACCCCCAGAGGCATCAGCCTTATTACATATTCATATATGACTCTTGAAGAAAAAGCAGCCCGCGTTGAAGAGGTTTCTGAAAAGTATTTTGTAAGAAACGAAGGCTACCATGTTGGCAGAAGCTTTGAAAAATACGGCGATATGGAATCCGGCAAGCTTCTCAACTCCGATAACGACGGCCTTTTCACCGGCCTTTACTGTGCAAGCCAGTGCTTCCGCTACAAGGCAACAGGCGATAAGAAAGCAAAAGAAAACGCTAAGCGTGCCGTTGAAGCTATGATTAAGCTCACAGAGGTTACAGGCAAATCAGGCTTCACTGCAAGAGCAACAAGATATTCACACGAAGAAAACTTCGGCACTGGCGACAGAGAAGAGTGGCATGTTTGCGAGGATAACCCCGATTGCGAGTGGCTCGGTGAAACATCTTCAGACGAAATGACAGGTCACTACTACGCATACGGTCTCTACTACGACCTTGTTGCTGACAAGAACGAGAAGAAAAAGATTGCAGAGGTTGTTAAGAAGATTACAGACCACATCCTTGAAAACAACTTCCATCTTGCAGATGTTGACGGTATCCCCACCACATGGGCAAACTGGGAACCTGAGCTTCTTAACAACGATGACAGATGGTTCTACGAAAGAGGTACAAACTCACTTGAGATTCTCTCTTTCCTCAAAACAACATATCACGTTACAGGCGATAAGAAATATGATGATGTGTTCAATATGCTCATCAACAAGCATCACTATGCAATGAACCTTATGCAGTACAAGATTGAAGACGGTCACGTTGCTCACATTGACGACCAGCTCGACTTTGTTAACATCTATCCCCTTCTTATGTACACAGAGAACGAAGCTCATAAGGAAATTTTCAAAATGGGTCTTACACACCACTTTGATTATGAAAAAATTGAGCGCAATCCCTGGTTCAACATCACTTACGGCGCATTGACAGGCCACAACTGCGACATTGAAAATGCCGCTAAGTCACTTGCAGAAATGAACATTGACTTTATCAGATGGCCTGCATACAACAGCTACAGAAAAGACATCGTTTGGGATACAGAGCAGGAAGGCACAGGCGTTGCTCCTCAGCTCAAATACCCTGTTGAGTACAGCTCAAGAGTTATGGTTCACTACGACGGTAATCCCTTCGTTTGCAACGCAGGCACAGAAGAGTTTGTTGACCTTGAAAAAACAACAGCCAACCGCACAGCCGCTCTCCCCGGCACACACGCTGACGGTATGGACGGCATTATGCCCTACGTATTCCTTCTTCCCTACTGGATGGGCAGATATCACGGTCTTATTGAAGACTAATTAAAGAAACTTTCAGTTAAACCACAGGAGTGATTTTGTGAGCAAATATTTATCCGCATCCTTGATGTGCGCTGACCTTACAAATCTTCGCGGGTCAATCACAGAGCTTGAAAAAGCAGGGATTGACTATCTGCACCTTGATATTATGGACGGCAGCTTTGTTCCAAACATCACTCTCGGGTTTGACCTTGTGAACGCCGTCAAGAAAATTACAGACATTCCTCTTGACGTGCATATGATGGTGAATCAGCCGTCAAGATTTATTCCTATGATGAACCTTGACGAGAAGGATATTCTCTGCGTTCATTATGAAAGCGACATCCATATTCACCGTACCCTTTCGCAGATTAAAGACAAAGGCATCAAGGCAGGGCTTGCCGTCAATCCGCAGACCCCTCTTGAAAGCCTTGAATACCTTACCGATTACATTGATATGGCACTTGTGATGACCGTAAGCCCCGGCTTTGCAGGGCAGAAGCTTTTTGCAGGCGCTGAGCGTAAGGTAACAAAAGCCCGACAGCTTCTTGATGAGCTTGGCTGCAAGGCTGTGCCCATTGAGGTTGACGGTAACATCAGCCTTGAAAACGGCAGAAAGCTGAGCAAGTGCGGTGCTGAAATTTTTGTGCTCGGCACAAGCAGTCTTTTCTTAAAGAACAAGAGCATCAGCGAGGCGGCTGACGATTTCAGAGCAGTGCTTTAATCGGGAGGATTTTTATGTTTAGAGACATACGCTGTGCCGTTGTTGGAAGCATCAATATGGACCTGATTTTAAACACCGACAGATTGCCTGCCGAGGGTGAATCGTTACCCGGCAACAGCTACGGCTACGCTTGCGGCGGCAAAGGCGCAAATCAGGCAACAGGACTTGCACGGCTCGGGGCACAGACCGCTATGATCGGTATGGTCGGTGATGATGCCAACGGCCACAAGCTTATTGAAAATCTGAAGAATAACGGCATTGACACAAGCAATGTTTCCCTTCAAGGCTCACAGTCGGGTCTTGCAACGATTCTGCTTGAAAAAGGCGGAAAAAACCGCATTATAGTTTTTGAAGGCGCAAACGCGGAAATTGACCCCGACATTGCCGCAGACTGCATCACAGACGACCTTGATTTGCTTCTCGTTCAGTTTGAAACGAGAGAAGAAGTTGTTACAAAAACGGTTAACCGCGCAATAGAAAAAGGCATTACAACTGTTGTTGACTGCGGACCAGCCAAAAGCTTTCCTCTTGAAAAAATTCAGGGAATTACAATTATTTCACCAAATGAAAGCGAAACCAAGGAGCTTACGGGAATTTATCCCGAGGACGAAAAGTCAATGCTCACTGCTTCGCAGATTCTTCTTGAAAGAAGCAGTGCGAAATATGTAGTTTTAAAGCTCGGTGACAGAGGATGCAGTGTGTATGACGGCAAGGACATTACTCTCTGCCCGCCCTACCCTGCCGATGTTGTGGACACAACTGCCGCAGGTGACAGCTTCACGGCGGCTATGGCACTTGAATTTAAACGAAGCGGCGATATTTATTCCGCCTGTGATATGGGCAACAAGGCAGGAAGCATAGCCGTAAGCCGTATGGGTGCTGATGCGTCGATGCCGACGGCAAAGGAAATTTTGAATATTAGCAGATAAGAAACGGACCATTCACAACAAAGTGAATGGTCCTTGATTTTTATGGGTTCAAAGTTTTATAAAGGTGCGGAAAAATTTCTACACTTCGCTTGAGAATTGAGTTCATATAAGCTATAGAGGTGCCGTAATTAGTGACGGGGATTCCGCTGTCGGTGGCGGTTTTTATGCGATAGAGCATTTCCCTCTCAGTTACCATACAGCCTCCGCAATGAATAACAAGGCTATATCGGCTCAGCTCTTCGGGAAACTCCGTACCTGATGAAAACTCAAAATTCAAGGTCTTGCCCGTATATTTTTTCAGAAGGCCGGGCAGCTTAACCGTGCCGATATCATTGCACTGGCGATGGTGCGTGCACCCCTCAGAAATGAGAACTGTGTCACCGTCCCTGAGGTTTTCAATAGCCGCCGCACCCTTTACTGCTTCTTCAAGAAAGCCCTTGTACCGAGCCATAAGAATAGAAAATGAAGTGAGAGGGATTGTGTCGGGCACAATTTTTGAAACAAAGGAAAACGCCTGACTGTCGGTAATTACAAGGCTGACCTTGTCCCCTATTTTGTCAAGTGTTGCGGCAAGCTCAGTTTCTTTGGTGACGAGAGCCACGGCGCCTGCATCAAGAATATCACGGATTGTCTGCTGCTGGGGGAGAATCAGTCTGCCCTTGGGGGCTGACTCATCAATAGGGGTAACGAGCACAACGATGTCGTTGGGGTTGATTTTATCGGCAATGATTTTTTTGCCGTCTTCGTCTGTTTTGTGAAGCGAGCCGATAAGCTCCCTGAGGGCGTGAATGTTTTCGCCCTTTACGGCGCTGACTGCAATTTCGTTATTGGCAAGAATGTTGACTTGCTTTATATCGGACTTGTTGTAAGCTACAGCAAACGGAATGTTCTTGGCTTTAAAGAGCTTTATGAGCTCTTCATCTGCGGTGTCTTTGCCGACGGCTGAATCCACAACAAGCACGGCAACATCGGTTTTGTTGAGAATCTGCTTTGTCTTTTTGACCCTGAGCTCACCCAGCTCCCCCTCGTCATCATAGCCGGGGGTATCAATAATCACCACAGGGCCAAGGGGCAAAAGCTCCATTGTTTTGGTGACGGGGTCGGTGGTTGTGCCCTTAACATCGGACACAACGGACAAATCCTGACCTGTTACGGCATTGACAAGGCTCGATTTACCTGCATTGCGTTTGCCGAAAAAAGCAATATGAAGTCTGTTGGCAACGGGTGTTGAATTAAGGCTCATAAGCTACTCCTAAAATCTGAAATCACGAATGCCTTCTTCTATCTTTTTAAGGCGCTCTGCGGCAATTTGCTTAACCTTTTCTCTCGGGATATTTTCAAGCTCTGCTTCAATCAGCTTTTCACCGATTGCTCTTGTATCTTCCGAAGCGTAGTCCATAAGATATTCCTTGAGAGTCATAAGTGCATTGGGGTGACAGCAGTTCTGAATTTCGCCTGCTTTGAGAAGAGTCATAAACCTGTCACCTGTTCTGCCTTCACGGTAGCAGGCTGTGCAGAATGAGGGAATATATCCCATTTCCATAAGCCAGTGAACAACCTCATCAAGAGTTCTCTGGTCAGAAACATCAAACTGCTCTGAATCTGTGGGGCGGATTTCCTCTGTGTAACCGCCAACTGAGGTTCTTGACGCACCGCTGATTTGTGAAACACCAAGACGGATAACCTTTTCGCGCACAGCCTGACTTTCACGGGTGGAGATAATCATACCTGTATACGGCACGCAGACGCGGATAAGGGCGCAAAGCTTGGCAAACGTATCGTCATCAATTCCGTTGTCAAAAACGTCGGGGTCAATGTCGTCAGCTCGTTTGATGCGCGGTACACTGATTGTGTGAGGACCTACGCCGTGAACAGCTTCAAGATGCTCTGCGTGCATAAGAAGCGCGGCAAATTCATATTTGTAAAGCTCAAGACCGAAAAGAACGCCAAGTCCCACGTCGTCAATTCCGCCTTCCATGGCTCTGTCCATAGCTTCGGTATGGTAAGCGTAATCGTGCTTAGGTCCTGTGGGATGAAGCTTTTCATAGCTTTCCTTGTGATAAGTTTCCTGAAAAAGAATGTATGTGCCGATGCCTGCTTCTTTGAGCTTTCTGTAGTTTTCAACAGTTGTGGCGGCAATGTTTACATTAACACGGCGGATTGCGCCGTTTTTATGCTTGATTGAATAAATTGTATTGATGCTTTCGAGAATGTATTCAATGGGATTGTTAACAGGGTCCTCACCCGCTTCAATAGCAAGGCGCTTGTGACCCATATCCTGCAAAGCTGTAACTTCCTTTACAATTTCCTCCTGAGTAAGCTTTTTGCGTGCAATCTTTTTGTTTTTGAGGTGGTAAGGGCAATATACGCAGCCGTTTACACAGTAATTTGAAAGATACAACGGGGCAAACATAACTATTCTGTTGCCGTAAAAATCTTTTTTGATTTGCTCGGCAAGAGCATAAAGCTCCTCAATTTTTTCGGGAATTTCACATGCAAGAAGCACTGATGCTTCACGGTGGTCAAGACCCTTACGAAGCTTGGCTTTTTCTATGATTGAGTCAATAAGCTCAACATTGTTTTTGTTTTGCTCGGCATATTCGAGGGTATCAAGAACCTCCTGATGGTCGATAAATTCCTCTGCCTTTAATGATTTGGGATTATACATATCTATACCTCACTTTGAATTGGAATAAGCTGTTTTTGCGCTGACACCCGACAGCTTACCTATTTTGCCCGAGATGTTGTTGATTACATTCATCGGTGCATCCACGGCTACGCTGATTATATTTATATTCTTTTCGCAATACGGAATACCCATTCTGCCGATGATGTAATCCCCGTTTTCGTGAAGAATCTGATTGACAGCCTCAGCCTTTTCATAATCTTCAATGATTATAGAAATAACAGCTACTCTTGTTTCCATATTTCCTCCAAAATAAAAACTGCACCTTCACGGAGAAAGGCGCAGTTACACAATTAACTTCCAGCACTTTCACCGCAATAAAATTTTGGTGTCAGATATTTTCAAGACTTTCCATCAGTTAAACTTTTGGTTAGTTCATAAGTATTATATCACTTTGTTAATTTTTTGTCAACTCTTTTATTAAATTATTGATTGCGGCTCTTTTTTCAAAAAGCCATCTCTCGCTGTGAGGGTATTTATTGAAGGTAATTTCACCGTCAGATTCCAGAATTTCCATAGCCTTTTCTTTGCCGGCAATAGCTTCAAGAGCCAGAAGAGCACGCATATCCTGCAAGCAATCGCGGAAAACCTTAAGGCGCAGAGCACATACAGGGGTATAATTTTCACCGGGATACACCACAAACGGGTCGCCTGCCGTGAAAGCATTTCCGCTGTCTGAAACCTCATAAGGATTGATTTGTGCTTTGGAAAGCTGAGAATACCAGAAATTATAGCCCCAATGCAAAAAGCCTTTTATATCGTACTTATAAAGCTGATAACCCAGAACTCTTGTGCGCTGAGAGGGCATTGAAAGGAAGCGGTTGGGATAATTGCCGTCAACCGGACCGCAACAGTAATAAATCCACAAATCGGGCACATTGCCCACAAAATCGGCCGCATGGCTGATTTCGGGTATGGGATGCTTTACAATTCCTTTTTTGTAAAAATCAAATTCAGAAAGGGCATCAATCATTTTGTATTCACCGAAAAGAGAATTAATAATTTTACTGCACTTTTCGTACTGCTCAATATCCTTTTCGCCCGGCTCATCAGAAACATGGAAATAAGAGCAGTTTTCAATTCCGCACTCTTTTAATACAGGCTTGAGTTCCTTTGACAAGGCAGTTAAGAAAGAAACGTATTCTTCCCCTGTTGAGTCGGTTTCCCAACCGAAAATACGCTTATACTCGCCGTTTTGAGTTGCCATAATTTTGGGAGCATGCAATGCACCCCACTGAGTGAAGAAGTGGGAAAACTCATATGCATCCATTCCGCACCTTTTATAAAGCTCAATCCATTTTCTGAGCTTATCAAAGCCGAACCTGTAGCCGTTTTCGTCAATTTCCACGTCAACGAGCTGAACTGTTCTGCGTTCACCGCCGATTTCGGTGTCAAGCGCCGGAGTAAATAACGGAATAAGAAGACTGTTAATTCCGTGCTCAGCCGCGGTTTTAACATAGTTTTCAACACACAACCAATATTCGTCGCTGAAGGGCTCAAAACCGTACCAATCACAAAGGCAGTCGGTGTGGAACCAATGGGTACAGGTAAAATCAGCCTTTGGAAGCTGATAGTTCACCACATCAATTTTCACCTTCTGAGTAAGTGTTTCCGTGCCGTTTGTGAAAGTGAAATCAATTTCTCTTTCGCCTGCGGTATCACTCTCAAATTCAAAGAAGAGCACCGACGGCTTATCCTTTAAAAGAATAAGCTTGCTGTCATTTTTGGCGTTAAGAACGTCAGGAAAAACGCCGGGCATTTTTGTTATGTAATAAAAATCTGCCTCTTCGCTTGCGGCAAAGCTTGCAGGGGTATAACCGATTTCAAAAACACTGAGCCCTGCTCTGTCGCTGATTGCAAAATCTACAGTATCATCGCAATCGCTTTGCAACGCTATCTGAAAGCAAAGCTTTTCCCCTTTCAGGCAGGAAAACTCATTGACACAATAAAGAGTATCAAGGGTATTATAAGGCATAACCTTTGCCATAGAAGTTAATACAACTGATTTAAACATATTTTCACCTCAAAATAATCACATAGAAATTAAGCAGGTATAAGACTATACCTGCTTAAATTTATGCACCTAAATATGCTTTTCTGACGGATTCGTCGTTGATAAGGTCGCTTGCCTTACCGCTTAATGAAATGTTACCTGTTTCAAGAACATAAGCTCTGTCGGCAATTGAAAGAGCCTTCTGTGCGTTCTGCTCAACGAGAAGAACGGTTGTGCCGCCTTCGCTGATAACCTTGATAATATCAAATATTTCAGAAACAAGCAATGGTGAAAGACCCATTGAGGGCTCGTCCATAAGGATGATACGGGGGTTGCTCATAAGAGCACGACCCATAGCAAGCATCTGCTGTTCACCGCCTGAAAGAGTACCTGCAACCTGATTTTTTCTTTCTTCAAGACGAGGGAATCTTTCATAAACCATTTTAAGGGTTGCCGAAATAAGATTTTTGTCTTTTCTTGTATATGCACCCAGCTTGAGGTTTTCAAGAACGGTAAGCTGTTGGAATATACGACGGCCTTCGGGAACGTGAGCCATACCCATACCTACAATTTTGTGAGCAGGGATTTTGGTAATGTCCTTACCGTCAAAAATAATCTGGCCGTGTGAGGGCTGAATAAGACCGGTTACGGTGTGAAGAGTTGTGGTTTTGCCTGCACCGTTGGCACCGATGAGAGCAATAACCTCACCCTGATTAACCTCAAAGGAAATACCCTTTATGGCTTTGATTACACCATAATGCACTTCAAGGTCTTTAACTTCAAGTAATGCCATAGTATTTCCTCCTTATTCACCAAGATAAGCTGTTATAACTTCGGGGTTTTTGAGAACCTCTGAGGTTTCACCTGAGGCGAGAACCTGACCGAAGTTGAGAACTGTAATTTCTTCACAAATACCCGATACAAGGCGCATATCGTGCTCGATGAGAAGAATTGTCATATCGAACTTGTCACGGATAAAGCGGATTGTATCCATAAGCTCCTGTGTTTCGTTGGGGTTCATACCTGCGGCAGGCTCGTCAAGGAGCAAAAGCTTGGGGTTCGTTGCAAGTGCTCTTGCGATTTCAAGCTTTCTCTGTTTACCGTAAGGCAGGTTACAGGCAAGAGTGTCGGCCTCATTGTGAAGTTCAAACACTTCAAGGAGCTCCATTGCCCTCTTATCCATTTCAGCTTCCTTTTTGAAATAACCGGGAAGCTTGAGGATTGAGGTTGCAAGTGAATATCTTGTCTGATTGTGAAGACCTGTTTTAACGTTGTCGAGAACGGTAAGATTATTAAAAAGACGGATATTCTGGAATGTTCTTGCAACACCCATTTTGTTAACGTCCGCTGTCTTCTTGCCGCTGATGATTTTGCCGTCAAGACGGGCTTCACCGCCAGTGGGCTTATACACACCTGTGAGAAGGTTAAACACGGTAGTTTTGCCTGCACCGTTGGGGCCGATAAGACCGTAAAGCTGATTTTTTTCAATCTTCAAATAAAAGCTGTCAACGGCTTTAAGACCGCCGAACTGAATAGATAAATCTTTAACTTCAAGGAGTGCCATTATACCGCCTCCTTTGCTTTTTTGCCCTTAGAACGCTTTGTTTTAAGGGAGAGCTTTTCTCTGAAGTTAACCATAGCGGGGCTTGAAGAGAAGAGCATCATAAAGATAAGAACAAGTGAATAAACAAGCATACGGTAGTCACTGAATTCACGAAGAAGCTCGGGAAGAACGGTGAGGATTACAGCGGCAATGATTGAGCCTCTGATGTTACCGATTCCGCCGAGAACAACGTAAACGAGAACCATAATTGACATATTATAGCCGAAGTTGTTGGTGGTTGCTGTAAGTGTTGAAATATTGTGAGAATAAAGAACACCTGCAATACCTGCAAAGAAAGCAGAAACAACAAAAGCCATAAGCTTGTATTTTGTGATGTTGATACCGATTGATTCGGCTGCAATTCTGTTGTCGCGGATTGACATAATAGCGCGACCCTGACGTGAATTGATAACGTTGAGAACAACAAAAATTGTGATTACAACGAGAATAAATGCCACAATAAAGGATGAATCACGGGGAGTGCCTGTGATGCCGAGGGCACCCTTGACAATCACCTTGCCGTCAGGCTCCATACCCAAATCTGCTGCGCTCTTTAATGAAAAATGGAAACCGCTGTCATCTTTACCTATGTAAAGAACATTCATAAGGTTTTTAACAATTTCACCGAAGGCAAGAGTAACAATTGCAAGATAGTCACCGCGAAGACGAAGAACGGGAATACCTACAACAAAACCGAAAAGTGCGGCAACCACACCACCGATAATAATGGCGATGGGGAATCTTACCCATTCGGAGGTGATTACATCTCTCATACAAACTGAGAAGAATGAGCTTGCGAAAGCACCGACACACATAAAGCCTGCGTGACCGAGGCTCAATTCACCGAGGATACCTACGGTGAGGTTGAGGGACACTGCCATAATAATATAGATACAGGCAGGCACAAGAAGACCCTTGATAAGGTTTGTCATACTGCCGGTTGCTGTAAAAATCTGAACAACTGCAAAAGCAACAAGGAGCATAAGGTAAGTGATACCGTTTGCTTTGGTGCTTTTTTTCATTGTACTGAGTCTTGAACCCTGTTTCATAAAAGCACCTCCTTAAACCTTTTCGCTGATTTTCTTGCCGAAAATACCTGTGGGCTTAACAACAAGAACAACAATGAGAACAAGGAATACGATAGCATCAGCCATTTCTGATGAAATGTATGCCTTGCTGAGTGATTCGATAAGACCTAAAAGAAGTCCGCCGACCATAGCACCGGGGATTGAGCCGATACCGCCGAAAACAGCGGCAACGAAGGTCTTGATACCGGGCATAGCACCTGTGTAGGGTGTGAGTGTGGGATAAGCGGAGCAAAGCAAAGCACCTGCTATTGCGGCAAGGGCTGAGCCGATTGCAAAAGTCAGAGCGATTGTGCCGTTAACATTAACACCCATAAGCTGGGCGGCACCTCTGTCTTCCGAAACGGCGTGCATAGCTCTGCCGGGCTTTGTTTTATTAACAAATAAGGTAAGGACAATCATAATTACAATGCAGATTGCAATTGTAACAATGGATTCACCTGTAACTGTTAATGCACCGTTTGCAAAGGTCATTGCGGGCATTGTTACAATAGATGTGAAGGATTTCGGTGCTGCACCGAAAATGAGAAGAGCGAGGTTCTGCAACAAATAGCTGACACCGATTGCGGTGATAAGAACAGCAAGAGAAGTTGCACCTCTCAACGGGCGGTAAGCAAAGCGTTCAATTACAACGCCGAGGGCAGTACAGCCGACAACAGCTCCGGTAATACCGATCCACACGGGAAGACCCATAGTGGTTGAAATGGTGAACAGAAGGTAGCCGCCAACCATGATAACGTCACCGTGGGCAAAGTTAAGCATTTTGGCGATACCGTAAACCATTGTGTAACCGAGAGCTATAATAGCATAAATGCTGCCGAGGCTTAAACCACTTATAAAAAACTGTAAGAATTCCAAAATTAAACCTCCAAATAAGCTTTTTGACTGATTTGTTTATCAACTCAGTAAACCAAAACAAAAGCCGCTCTTTCGAACGGCTTTGTTCAAATACCTAAAGCTTAATTCAATTACATGGCAACATATGCGCCGTTCTGAATCTTCATACCCTTGGGAGCTTTGTTGGGCTCACCGTCAGCTGTCCAAGTCATACCGAGACCTGTAACGCCGTCAACAGTAATCTGAGTCATAGCACCCTTGAGTGCGTTGCAAAGCTCTTCTGTTGACATATCGGGTGTTGCGCCTGACTTTTCGATAGCAGCCTTGATGATGTAAATTCCGTCATAAGCGTCTGCTGCGAACTGGTTGGGAACTTCGTTATACTTTGCTTTGTAAGAGTTAACGAAATCCTGTGTGAGCTTATCCTGAGCGTCTGCTGCGAAGGGAGTAAGAAGCATTACATCTTCTGCAAGCTTAGTATCGAAGTTTTCGAGAGTAAGGATACCGTCCATACCGTCAACGCCGAATACTGCGGGATCATAGCCCATCTTATCTGCCTGAGCAAGGATAAGAGATGCTTCCTGATAGTAGATGGGAAGGAAGAGAAGGTCAGCGCCTGCTGTCTTAGCCTGCTGAAGCTGAACTGTGAAGTCAGTCTTTGTGTCAGCTGTGAAAGCGCCCTGAGCAACTACGTTAAGACCCTTAACTGCTGCTTCTGCCATAAACTTCTCATAAATACCTGATGAGTAGGGGTCAGAGCTGTTGTAGATAACTGCAACCTTTGTGCCGAGCTTCTGAGAAGCGATGTAGTCAGCTGAAGCAATACCCTGGTTGGGGTCAGAGAAGCAAACGCGGAAAGCGTTGTCATATCTGATGCAGTCTACTGCTGAACCTGAGGGAGTGAGCATAAACATATTGTCGTTGTATGCTTCTTCAACAACTGCGATACAAGGTGTGCTTGTAACTGTACCCAAAAGAATCTGCATACCCCAGTCTTTAAGGTCATTGTAAGCGTTAACTGATTTTTCTGCGTTATGTTCGTCGTCAGCTGCTTTGAACTCAAGCTTAACGCCGTTAATACCGCCTGCTGCGTTGATTTCATCAACTGCGAGCTGAGCTGCATTCATAACTGCCTGGCCGTAGATAGCTGCATCGCCTGTTGTGGGGCCGATTGCACCGATTTGGAATGTGGTTGCGTCTGATTTACCTGCGTCTTCATTACCGCCGCAAGCAGCAAAGAGACAAGCAACCATAGCGACTACCATGAGTACGCTAAGAATTTTCTTGAACATTTTGTTGTCCTCCTTAAAATCTATCAATAAAATGTTAACGATATATTAAAGCATAAATCAAAATATGTCAATCGAACAATCAAAAAGAGTTAAATTAGTTCTGTTTAACGGTTAAAAAAAATCAACTTTTACCGCTAATTAAAATAAATCAAACAAAATATTTCAACTTTTCAAGCTCTTCGTTGATGATTCAGGGCATATTTTTTTCCTTTTAGTAACATAAAATATATTTTTCATACGTTTCCTCAGGCGCAATACATAATAAACAGCCTGCATAAAACCTCAGGAAATCATTTCTTTAAACTGCTCTTCGGTTATGACGGTAACACCGAGGTCATTTGCTTTTTTGAGCTTACTGCCTGCGGCCTCACCTGCAAGAACATATGATGTTTTTTTAGAAACGGAAGATGCGGTTTTTCCGCCGAAGGATTCAATAATTGCAGAGGCTTCATTTCTGTTAAACATTGATAGTGTGCCTGTTAAAACAAAGGTTTTGCCGGCAAAGCGTGCATCTTCAACCTGCTGAAGATATTTCATATTGAGTCCGCTTGCCATAAGGCGGTCAATAAGCTCACGGTTTTCGGCAGTTTCAAAGTAATCAACAACGCTTTTGGCCATTATTTCACCAAAGCCGTCAATTGCAAGAATGTCATCCTCCCCTGCTTTCATAAGCTCAGGCAATGTGCCGAAATGAGAGGCAAGAAGCTTTGCCGCCTTCTGACCGATGTGACGGATTCCCAGAGCAAAAATCAGCTTGGAAACATCGTTTTCTTTTGATTTGTTAATTGCATTTATAAGGTTGCTTGCCGAAAGTGCACCCATTCTGTCAAGAGCTTCTATATCCTCGGCTTTAAGGGTATAAATATCGGCAGGAGTTTTGATGAGGGAGTTGCTGACAAGAAGCTCACAAACAGAAACGCCCAGGCCTTCAATATCCATAGCATCTCTTGAGCAGAAATGGATAAGGTTGCGCAGAAGCTGTGCAGGGCAATCGGTGTTGAGACAGCGAATTGCCGCTTCACCCTCCTCACGGAAAACAGGAGAGCCGCACGAGGGGCATACCGTTGGCATTGAATAGGGCTCAAGATTGTCACCGTGGCGGCTTACAGACAGCACCTCGGGTATAATGTCGCCAGCTTTTCTGACGATTACGGTGTCGCCGATGCAGATGCCCTTTTCTTTAATAAAATCTTCGTTGTGAAGCGTTGCCCTTGACACGGTTGTTCCGGCAAGTAAAACAGGCTCAAGCACTGCCGTGGGGGTAAGCACACCTGTTCTGCCCACGTTGATTTCAATGTCAACGAGCTTAGTTTCTTTTTCTTCGGGCGGGTATTTAAAAGCAATTGCCCATTTGGGGAATTTTGAGGTGCTGCCGATTGCAGTGCGCTGAGAAAAGCTGTCAACCTTAATTACTGCACCGTCAATATCAAAGGGCAGGTCTCCCCTGCTGTTGCCGATTTTTTCAATTTCAGCAATAGCTTCGTCAATAGTGTTGCATCTTACGTAACCGGGAACGGTTTTAAAGCCGAGAGTTTTGAGGTAATCAAGAGAGTCTTTGTGGGTAGGAAGAGATTCGCCCTCTATCTGCTGAACGTTGAAAACAAAAATATCCAGCTTTCTTTCGGCAGTAATCTTGGGATTTTTCTGCCTCAGAGAGCCTGCGGCGGCATTACGTGGATTTTTGAAAGGAGTTTCACCGTTTAATTCCTGCTTTTCCACAATACGGGTAAATGTGCTTCTTGGCATATAAACCTCACCTCTGACCTCAATCAGGGGTAAGTCCTTTTTTAGCTTCAAGGGTATTGAGCCGATTGTGCAAAGGTTTGCCGAAACATCCTCACCTGTTACACCGTCACCACGGGTTGAGCCGCGGAGGAAAACTCCGTTTTCATATTCAAGCGAAACGGAAAGACCGTCAATTTTGGGTTCAACAACATAAACCGCATCAGGGTAAACTGCCTTGACTCTTTCGTCAAAATCGTGAAGCTCTTCGAAGCTGAAGGCATCCTGCAGGCTTTCCATAGGAACAGCGTGAACAACTGGCTCAAACTGACCGTCTGCCTTGCCGCCGACGCGCCTTGTTGGTGAATCGGGGGTTGAAAGCTCGGGGAACTTTTCTTCAATTATTTCAAGCTCACGGAGCATTCTGTCATATTCAAAATCTTCAATTTCGGGAGAATCCTCCACATAATATTTATGGCTGTGGTAATTGAGCAAATCTCTCAATTCCTCTGCCCTTTTTTTGCTGTTTTCAAATTCTGCCATAAGACTACCTCTTTAATTTCAGATACAGTTATTATATCAACTTCTAAGATGAATTACAACATTATTTTGTGATTTGGGCAATGGCTTCGGGAGTTATACCCACAATTATGTTTTCGGCTATGCACACATCGGTTGAAACTGTGTGTTTTGTGACCGATGCACCGAAAATGACGTAGGTTTTGACTGTGACCTTCAGCATAATCTGATGTCGTGTCTGATTGACGCCTGCCGAATCAAAAACATTGTCAAAGGATGTGGACGCCGTACCCGTGAGGGTAACGTGAAATGTGATGTCAGGCCCTATTCCCGACACAAGCTCACTGCCGATAATTGAAGTAAAAGGAATGCTCACGGGGTAGGTTTCGATATGATTTATCCGCGAATCCACGTTTCTGTTAACGGCATTTGACACGGTGTTGAGCCGTGAAGTGTTGGTGACGAGGGATTTTATATTCCCCTCTTCATCCCTGACGATTGTTACAAGGTCATCATAATAATAGTTTGCGTTATGTACCGTTTCTTCCACACCGGCAAGAATTGAACCTGCAGCGGCATTGCGGGCGGTAAATTCCGACATTTCGTCACGGACATTTTTAAGGCGGAATTCAATAAAAACAACTGTGCCTGCAACGATTAAAAACAGGACGAGGAACAAAATAATTATTTTCGGTCTGCGCACATATATCACCCGTAACAGTATATGGGGTTTGAAGCAAGAGGTGTAAACGGAATGAAATTCGCAATTCGTAATGCGTAATTCGGAATTATGTTGACGGTAACAGTTTGCAAGAATATATGTGTAAAACAGTAAGGGCGGGTCTGTGTTGCCCGCCCGAAAAGACACAGTACCACCCCTTGTTTTTTCTTTTACTTAGCACATATTTTCCCCCCTAGTCACTTTGTGACGGCTCCCGCCTATTGCAATATGGGGAGCCACTGAAATTTCAGGCATCAGCCTTGGTTGCTAATGCGGTGGGGTAAAAAATTTTAAATGGATTGAACCGTGATGCTTTTGTTAAGGAAGACTGATTTAGTCTTTTATGCAAACCATCTTCTCCTTTTGCGCCTCCCCTTTCCTTTTTGGGGGTTTGAAAACAACTTTTGCAAAACATCAGGTGAACAAATATGTGATATGTCTTTTTGTATCTTACGCTTTTTCTTTTTATTTTGGGAATAAGTACACAAAAGTGTTATCACAAGGGGAAAACCGAAACAGCCTATAACCGAAAGCAGTACAGTAATAACATTTACAATATCAAACACCGAAAGGAAGAAACATATCACCGCCAAAGGAATTATTGCTTCAATTGAAGCAATAAAAAAATCATTTTTATAAGTTTGTTTTTTATCGAATTTTACCTTTTGTTCAAGCAATTCATCTATTTGGCCCAAATCAACAAAAAAGTCTTTTTCATAAAACTGTGAATTTACAACTTCTGCATCAACTGTTGTTATTTTGTATTCAATCACATCTTCTGATTTAGCGAACAAATTTATAACAGTATCATTATCCGCACTCAAACGAAGACTTAATTTTGCCTGTAAATTCATAAAAGCAACAGCATAACTTTTTTTATAATAAACCGAATGCTCATCATCAAAATAAAAAGTTGCAGAAAAATCATTAACACTCTCAAAACAGATTTGTTCTTTCGGTTTTATCAGTCTCTTCTGACCGCCAGCTGATTCAATTACTACATCTTTTTCACTTAGATTTTTGATAAACATTTATTCACCACCCCTTTTTTATAGAGAATAACATCTGTCATATCTTTTGTCAAATCTCTTATTTACAAACAAGCTTTGTTGTTATAAAATGGTGTGGGTGATAAATATGAAAAAAATCGGCAGAGAGGTTCTTTTTCTGAAGGCTGTTGAGGGTAATCCCCGCAACGGCGAAGGAGCTTTTATCAGACTTAACGACGGTGCAATTCTTTTTGCATACACTCGATTTACAGGCTCGGACTGGGCAGACGACTGTGCGGCGGACATTGCGGCACTGTATTCCTATGACGAGGGTGAAACCTGGGGCAATGAGAGAATTCTTTTTTATCACGACGAGAATTCCCGAAACCTTATGGAGCCTAATTTTATCCGTATGAACAACGGTGACTTGGGCATTGTGTATCTGCGCAAGGCAAAGGGCAGTGAAAACGGTGTGCCTTATTTTGCAAGGTCTTGCGACGAGGGCAAAACCTTTACTGAGCCTCAGAGAATTATTGACGATGACAATAATTATTTTGTGTTGGAAAACGACCATGTGATAAAGCTCAGAAACGGTCGTATTCTTATGCCTGCAAATCTTCACTCGGTTGAAAAAGACGGTAAATATGAGGTGATTGAGCACGGGCTTAAATGTGTTTTCGCCTCTGATGATGACGGCAAAAGCTGGCGCGAGATTGCAAAAAGGCAGGATATACCCTTCCCCCACCGAAGTGAAACAGGACTTCAGGAAACTGCACTTTATGAGCAGGAAGACGGAGTGGTTCGTGCATTTTCGAGAACGGATATGGCGTTTCAGTATGAATGCTTTTCACCCGACGGCGGTGAGACTTGGACTGAGCCTGAGCCCAACAGATTTTTCTCCTCCCCCGACTCCCCTTTGCTTATGAAAAGATGCGGCAAATACACGGTGGTGATTTTCAACCCCATTCCCAATTACACCACAAGGCCCGACATTGCCTGGGGCAGAACACCGTTTGTTATGGGTGTGAGTGAGGATGACGGAAAAACCTTTCCTAAGATGTATTTTCTTGAAGACGATGAAAATAACGGATATTGCTACCCTGCTATTTTTTCTGGTAAGGATTATATTCTTGTTTCTTATTACCATTCAAACGGCACGGGTATTCCGCTTAATTCAAATAAGATTATTAAAATTGGATATGATGAGCTGACATAAAAATTCCGGGTACAGTTTTAGCTGTATCCGGAATTTTACTGTTTTAGCTTATAGGGAATGGCGCTTGCCTACATTCCGTTTCGATATATAAAGAACAAATTTCAATTACAATCACTCAATCAGCAACTCTTCAAATTCTTTAGCGAACCTCTTGATACATTTTCCTCCTGCGTAAGAAAAATCTTTGTCGAAGTAAGTTTTGTTTTCATTCGTCAAAGCAACAAAGGGATGAACAAAAGAGAGATTATTGCCGTTAAAATAATACGTATAGTCTTCCTTTGCTTCAACTGCACCTTTATCAAATACACAAAGCAGACTTTGACCGTCTTTTCTGTTTTCTTTGAGGTAGGCATCAAAAGCATCGCATACTTTTTTCATTGAATCTTTACTGAATTCCAAATCTGTGCTTGCAATATAAAAGCTCTCACTAAATAAAAGCTTTTTAATTTTAATGTAAACAAAGGAAGTAAAGACTGAATTGTTGTATGTAATGTCTTGCGCATTATATTTATCTTTTAATGCGTTTAGAGCACTAAAAACATTGTTCATTATGTTCCCTCCAAAACATCTTTGCATGTTGTTGTCGGCTCCTTTGGCAAAGGAGCTGTCCGTAGGATTGAGGATTGGGATAATCAATCTAATTCTTTTCCCAAAATCTTTGCGGATTTAACCAGCTTTTTGGTGCGGATATATTCATTCTTGCCGGGGCAGATGTCGTAAATGCCCAATGTGCTGAGGATATACCACGATGCGGTGGCACCGTTGTCTTCATCACCGGGGAAGCCGTCATCTTCATAGCTGAAAGCTTCTTCGCAAAGGCGTTTTACCCAATATTCCGTCTTTTCGGTTTCACCGAGATGGGCGTAAATATAAGGAATATGGAAGCTTGGCTGGTTGGAAATTGCACACTGACCGAAGTCAACCGCGGCCATTTCGGTCATTTCGTGAATTTCAACTCGGTAGCCGCCGATGTTGTAATCCGGCTTTGCACTGAAAAGCTCGTCAAGCTTTGCAATGAGCTTATCCTTACCGCCGTAAAGCTCGCTGAGACCTTCAAAATCGTGAGGTACGGCAAAGGAGCTTTGCCATGCACTGCCCTCGGTGTAATCTCCGCCCCAATCGTAGGGATCAAAGCCGTCGGTAAAGGTGCCGTCGGAATTTTTGCCTCTCATAAAGCCCGATTCAGGGTCGAAGAGGTTTTTGTAATTCTTTGAGCGAGCCATATATTCGTCAACAAGGTCGTCTCTGCCAAGCACCTTTGCAACCTGAGCTATGCAGAAGTCACCGTAGGCTGCATCAAGAGTGAGGTTTACGTTGTCACCGAATTTATCCTTGGGAACGTAGCCGAGCTTAACGTATTCGCTTGCACCCTCGCGGCCGTAATCTTCATCGGGTGAATCGTTGTTTGCGTGGTGAAGCATACCCTCAAGTGCTGTTTCAAGAAGCTCACCGCCGATAATTCCTTTAACTGCGGCATCGGCAATAACGGCATCGAGGAGAGTTGACGGCATACAGCCTCGCTCGCCGATTGAGGGCCAACGGGGCAACCAGCCGCCCTCCTTGTAATCCACAATAAAACCTTCAAGCATTTCGGCATATTCTTCTCTGCCGATGAGAGCAAGAAGCGGAAATTCCGAACGGTAGGTGTCCCAGAAGCCGTTGTCGGTATAGCGCACACCGCCGTGAACCTTACCGTCAGAGGGGCAATAATGCACCTTTTCGCCGTCTGCAGTAATTTCAAAAGCCTTGTGCGGAAACAGACCCGTGCGGTACATACAGGAATAGAAGGTTTTGAGCTGTTTTTCGCAATCGGTTTCAATTTCAATTCTTGAAAGATATTCTTCCCATTTTGCTTCTGCTTCGGCTTTTATATCGTCAAAGGTTTTACCCTCGCAGTCCTGCTTCATATTTTCAAGAGCCTGCTCGTAGCTTATGTATGATGATGAAACATCAGCATTGACAACCGTATCATCAAAAGCAATGTGAACGCAAGCCTTGTCGGTGCCGTTTTCAGCTTCACCGAAATATGATTTCTCTTTGTTAATGGGTTTGTCAAACTTAACAATTATGTAGTTTTTGAAATCAACGGTAGGCGTACCGCTCTGACCGTCTGTCCAGCCCTTTACGGCATTGAGGTCATAGTCGATTTCATAGAAATAATTGCCCTTAACGGGAAGAAGTGAGAAATAAGGCACTCTGCCCTCGGGGTATGTGAGCCTGATTTTACAGCCGCGTACACAGGGAGTCAGCTCGAAATCAGTCTTTGAGCGCAAAAAGCGAAGCTTCATATAATCAGGACGCATAACTGCTTCTTCGGGGCGGTAGCCTGACCAGGCGTGGCTGAAATTGTCATAAATCCTGTCGGTCTGTGGAGTAAAAAGGAAAGTGCCGTAATCGTTTATCCACGGGCTCGGCTGATGAGTGAGACGAACACCCTCAAGGCTTCTTTCACCGGGGTGATAAAACCAGCCGCCGCGGTACTCCGTCTGAGCAGAAAAGCCGCACATCGCAAAGGGAAGCTGAACAAGGGGCAAGGTGTTGCCGTTAGAATAACGGTGGGTTGAGGCTGTGCCCTGCTTAATATTGACTAAGGGTAAATATCTCATAATCATTCTCCTTTAGGGGGATTCATTTCAATGCGGTAAATATCCTGATTTTCAATGTCAACGGGCGGAATCATAATGGGCATCATCCCTGCATTGGCGGTGAGGGTTGACACAAGCGCCCTTGCGTAAGGAAAGAGTGCGGCAAAGGTCTCCTTGTGAGCCTGCTCGCGGTCAAGCTCGCCCTCCCAAGTGAAAATGCCCTGCACGGTGGCGGTGATGCCGAAATTTTCGTTGCCGTTGCCGTCGGTGATTTTAACGGTGAAAACGCCCTCGCAGTTGTTATCCTTGCCGTATTTCACATTGTGGGAATACTGATTTTTAAGCTGGAGCTTAACTGCCCCCTGAACTCTGTTTTTGAGCTCAATATTTGAAACCTTATAGGCCTTTAATGCAAGCTTTTTCATAAAATTCTCCTTTTGATTGATAGACTGATTTTATCACAGTGAAGTGATTATTGCAATAAGAAAAAATATTATTTGCAAACACGGGCAAGATAAATAAAAATTTACTTATAACTTATTTACATTTTTTTACCGTTATGTTATAATGTTTGATGACATAAGAGGGAGTAACTCGCACAATAGTGTGATGCACAGCGTCAATACAGCTTCGGCTCGCCTGCGTCTTGAAGAGTGAGACTTTTATCGCAAGGGCGATAGAAGTCTTTTTTGTTTGTGACTTCTCCCGCTTAATAAAAAGAAAGAGGTTTGGTTATGAAGCATTATCTCGAAACCGCAGATGCCGTTTTCAGTGAAGTGAAGTCAGGCGCTGACGGTCTTTCCTCTCAGGAAGCCGCCGCAAGACTTGAAGCAAACGGCAAAAACAAATTGGCTGAGGCCAAGAAGGACTCAATGGTTAAAAGATTCTTTAACCAGATGAAGGACCCGATGATTATCATTCTTCTCGTTGCCGCTGTTATTTCTGCCGCAACAGAAATGATTGAACACGGCGGCTGGGTTACGCCCACCGACTCAATCATCATCCTTGCAGTTGTTCTTATCAATGCTATTCTCGGCGTAGCTCAGGAAAGCAAGGCTGAAAAGGCCGTTGAAGCTCTTCAGAAAATGTCCGCCGCAACCACCAAGACCTTGCGTGACGGCAAGGTTGAAAACATCAAGAGTGAAGACCTTGTTGTGGGTGACGTTGTTCTTCTTGATGCAGGTGACGCTATTCCTGCCGACTGCCGTATCTTTGAGTGCGCAAGTATGAAAATTGAAGAAGCCGCGCTTACCGGTGAGTCTGTTCCCGTCAACAAGCTCGTTGACGCCCTTATGAACAAAAAAGCCGAAGAAGAGGTTCCTCTCGGCGACCGCAAAAATATGGCTTATATGGGTTCAACGCTCGTTTACGGCCGCGGTAAGGCTGTTGTTACCGCAACAGGTATGGACACCGAAATGGGTAAGATTGCCAACGCAATCACCCTTGCTAAGGAAGGCAAAACTCCTCTTGAAATCAAGCTTGAACAGCTTTCAAAAATTCTCACAAAGCTTGTTATCGGCGTTTGCGTATTCATTTTTGCATTCAACATTGTTACAAAATTCTTCATGGGCGGCGAAGGCGCAGAGTTCTTTCCAATCGCTCTTGACTCATTCATCACAGCTATTGCACTTGCTGTTGCCGCAATTCCCGAAGGTCTTGTTGCGGTTATGACAATCGTGCTTTCCATGGGCGTTACAAATATGTCAAAGAAAAACGCCATTGTCAGAAAGATGAACGCTGTTGAAACTCTGGGCTGTACTCAGATTATCTGCTCAGACAAAACAGGCACTCTCACTCAGAACGTTATGACAGTTGTTGACCATTACGCTGAGGATGAATTGAAGCTCGCCACAGCTATGGCCCTTTGCACCAACGCTCAGGTTGAAGAAGACGGCAAGAGCACAGGTGAGCCCGATGAGGTTGCACTCATCAACTATGCCAAGACTCTCGGCCTTGCAAAGGCTGACCTTGTTGCCGCCGCTCCCAGAGTTGGCGAAGTTCCCTTTGACTCAGGCAGAAAAATGATGAGCACCGTTCACTCTGCAGGCGGCAGATTTGTTCAGTACACAAAGGGTGCTCCTGATGAAATTCTTAAAAAATGCTCTCACGCCGTTGTCGGCGGTCAGGTTGTGGAAATGACTGACGAAATCAGAGCAAATGTTGCTGACGAAAACACAAGAATGGGTAACAAGGCTCTTCGCGTGTTTGCAGCTGCATATAAAATGTATGATGCCGCTCCCACGGTTTACGACTCTGCAAGCCTTGAGTATGATATGATTTTCATCGGCCTTACAGGTATGATCGACCCTGTTCGTCCCGAAGTTAAAGACGCTATTGCAGAATGCCGCACAGCAGGTATCACACCTATTATGATTACAGGTGACCACATCAACACAGCTAAGGCTATCGCAAGAGAGCTGGGTATTCTTGAAACTGACGACCAGGCTATGATGGGCGTTGATATTGACAAATACACCGACGAAGAGTTTGAACAGATTGTTGAAAACATTCACGTTTATGCACGAGTTCAGCCCGAGCACAAAACAAGAATTGTTACAGCCTGGAAGAACAAGGGTTACGTTACCGCTATGACAGGTGACGGTGTTAACGACGCACCTTCAATCAAGAGCGCTGACATCGGCGTTGGTATGGGTATCACAGGCACAGACGTTACAAAGAACGTTGCAGATATGGTTCTTGCAGACGACAACTTTGCAACAATCGTTTCAGCCGTTGGCGAAGGCAGAAGAATTTATGACAACATCCGTAAGGCTATTCAGTTCCTTCTCGGCTCTAACCTTTCAGAGGTTATTTCAATCTTCTTCGCTTCATTGATGAACTTCACAATTCTCAAGGCTCCTCACCTTCTCTTCATCAACCTTGTTA
>JAGBHX010000163.1 GCA_017935265.1 Clostridia bacterium
CTCCCGGCGACTGCGATGCTGCAGAAAAGAATAATGTTTACTATTATCCCATCCTCGTCAACCATGAGAAGGAAAGCTGGGATGAAGCCATTGCTGTTGGTTTCGGTAAACTCCAGTCCGGCATGACAGTCTTTTTTGTGCCGTCAGTAGTTGTTCCCGTTATGGTTGCAGAGCCGATTTTTCTGCCCTGAATAACACCGTTTGCGTCAACCGTCGCAACGCTGCAGTCTGACGATGACCACGACATAGTCTTAATAACATCAACGGGTGAAAAGGTCAGCTTCTGAGCGTATTTTGAACCCTGTGCAAGAGTAACGGAGGTCTTTTCAACCTTAACTGAATTTATAAGCTGTGCTACGGTAAGAGTGATTGATTTAACAAGCTTTTCGTTTGCAACAGATTTCGCACTAAGTGTAACCTTGCCTGTTTTGAAGGTCTGCACATTGCCGTTTTCATCAACAGAAGCAATATCAGCGTCAGATGAAACCCACTCAACCTCTGTGTTATCAGCTATTCTCGGGTTAAAATCATAAGCGTTTAAATGAATTTCTTCACCGGGCAGGATAGCTGTATCTCCCATATTAAGTGAAAAATCCTTAAGACCGATGCTGAGACCAACCGACTTCTGAAGAACAAGGAGTGCATCAGTGGAATTTACCTTGCCGTTGAGGTCAAGGTCACAGCAATAAATGCTTTCTTCAGTTTCTTCATACATACCGACAGACATCTGCAACATATAAAGTGCATCGGTTGAATTTATGTCTCCGCTTGAATTAATGTCACCGAAAAGCGGAGCTGCCGATGCTGTTATGAAGCCAAAGCTAAAAACCGAAATGATAAATGCGGCCGACAAAACAGACGCAATAATTCTCTTAAAATGTTTCATTTAATTCTAATCCCCCAATAAAACTTTTTATGATTATATCCTCTGAGCTTATATTTGTCAACAGCTTAACTATTGACAAATTTGTTCACAGTGTTATAATGAATAAAAATTATCTTTGGGGCGGGGTGAAATTCCCCACCGGCGGTACAGCCCGCGACCTCAGGCAAGCCTGAGCTGATTCGGTGAAATTCCGAAGCCGACGGTAAAGTCCGGATGAAAGAAGATATCACAAGTATCTCACCCCGTGCTTTTAGTACGGGGCTTTCTTTTTCCCCGAACAGGAGGACATTATGAAAAAAACAGGTATCAGAAAAATTGCCGTAACCGCCATTCTTGCCGCAATGTCAAGCGTGCTGATGTTCATAAATTTCAGCATCCCTATTATGCCGAGCTTCATTAAGGTTGACTTTTCAGAGCTTCCGGCTTTGATTGCCTCGTTCACTATGGGCCCGTTTTACGGCGTTTTGGTCTGCCTTGTTAAAAACCTTGTTAATCTGTTTCAAACAAGCACAGGCGGTGTTGGTGAGCTTTCAAACTTCATTATCGGTAGCGCTTTTGTTTTCACCGCAGGCATAGTCTACAAGCACAAAAAAAACCGTGCCGGTGCTTTGATCGGTGCAACCGTGGGTGCGGCTCTTATGGCTATAATCGGCCTGTTTTCAAACTATTACATCGTTTACCCCATTTATATGAATTTTATGCCCCTTGAAGCAATTGTGGGAATGTATCGCGCTATTTATCCCGGTGTTAAGGATTTGTTTCACGCTCTTGTTATTTTCAACATTCCGTTTACCTTTTTAAAGGGTATGGCAAACACAGCAATTACTTTTTTAATTTACAAAAAAATATCCCCTATTATCAAGGGCGGTAAAATTTAGTATTGACAATTAAGCGCATATGGTATATCATATATGTGAATTAAATATTTCCTTATTAAGAGTAGCTGAGGGACAGGCCCTATGAAGCTCGGCAACCTGCATTTGCAAGGTGCTAATTCCTGCGGAATAACCGAGAGATAAGGTGTAATCGCCCGTGGTTATCCACGGGCTTTTTTATGGAAATAACGTAAAATAACGGAGGAATAAAAAATGGCTAATTATTTATTTACATCTGAATCAGTTACCTGCGGTCATCCCGATAAAATCTGTGACCAGATTTCTGACGCAGTTCTTGACGAAATTCTTAAGCAGGATCCTATGGGTCGTGTTGCATGTGAAACCTGCTGTACAACAGGTCTTGTTCTTGTAATGGGTGAAATTTCAACAACAGCCCAGATTGACATTGCTTCAATCGCACGTAAGGTTATCTGCGACATCGGTTATGATGATGCCGCCAAAGGCTTTGACGGCAATACCTGTGCAGTACTCACAGCTCTTGATAAGCAGTCACCTGACATCGCTCTCGGCGTTAACAATTCATTTGAGCTCAAGGAAGGTAAGGATGACCCCTACAACCAGCACGGTGCAGGCGACCAGGGTATGATGTTCGGCTTTGCCTGTGACGAAACACCCGAGCTTATGCCTATGCCCATTGCTCTTGCTCATAAGCTTGCACTCAGACTCACTCAGGTGAGAAAGGACGGCACACTCCCCTATCTTCGCGCTGACGGTAAAACTCAGGTTACTGTTGAATATGATGAAAACGACAATGTTATAGGCATTGACACAATTGTTATTTCTTCTCAGCACAGCGCTGATGTTGAGCTTGAACAAATCAGAGCCGACATTATTCAGCACGTTATTTATCCCATTATCGATGCTGACCTTATTGACAATAAAACAAAGATTTACATTAACCCAACAGGCCGCTTCGTAACAGGCGGTCCTCAGGGTGACAGCGGTCTCACAGGACGAAAGATTATTGTTGATACATACGGCGGATACGCACGTCACGGCGGCGGCGCATTCAGCGGTAAAGACCCCACAAAGGTTGACCGTTCTGCAGCTTATGCCTGCCGTTACATTGCCAAAAACATTGTAGCAGCCAAGCTTGCCAAAAAGTGTGAAATTCAGCTTGCTTATGCAATCGGCGTTGCAAAGCCCGTTTCAGTTATGGTTGACACCTTCGGCACAGGTGTTCTTGATGACGATGTTCTTGCTGAAATCGTTGAAGAAAACTTTGACCTTCGCCCTGCCGCAATTATTGAGAAGCTCGGTCTTCGCAGACCCATTTACCGTCAGACAGCTGCTTACGGTCACGTCGGCAGAACAGATATTGACCTTCCCTGGGAAAAGACAGACAAGGTTGAAGCTCTTATTGAATCAGCCGGAACAAAAAATATTCGTGAATAATCATCTGAGGCACCGTTTGGTGCCTCTTTTTTATACATTATATTGTTATCAGGTGTTGAAAAATAACCATTTATAGTGTATAATTAGTTATCTGTACTTTGGGGGTCTGTGAATGAATATTCTTGTGCTCGGTGATATTGTCGGTGAGGCCGGCTGTGAGTTTGTCAGAAGCAATTTATCTTTACTGAAAAAACAGAATAACATTGACATCTGCATTGCCAACGGAGAAAATTCAGCCGAAGGTAACGGCATCACTCCTTATTCCGCAGACTATCTGCTTTCAAGCGGAGTTGACTTTATCACAACAGGCAACCACGTTTTCAGACGAAACGAAATATATTCTTATCTTGATGAATCAGACCGAGTAATCCGCCCCTTTAATATGCATTGCTCAAACCCCGGCAAAGGCATCGGCAAAATTGATATGGGCAGAGTTAAAATCGGCATAGTCAACCTGCTCGGCAAGGCTTTTATGTCAGGCAGTGACAATCCCTTTGATGCAGCCGACGAGGCACTTGAGAAAATCAGCGACTGCAAAATCAAATTAGTGGATTTCCACGCAGAAGCAACAGGTGAAAAACGTGCCCTCGGCTTTTATCTTGACGGCAGAGTTTCAGCCGTGTTCGGTACTCACACCCATGTTCAGACTGCCGACTGCTCAATTTTACCAAACAGGACAGGCTACATCACTGATGTCGGTATGTGCGGCCCGTCGGATTCTGTTCTCGGTGTTGAGAGTGAAATAATTATCAAACACCTCAAAACAGGTATGCCTCAGCGTTTTAAAACATCAGCAAATCCTTGTTTTATTAACGGATGTATTTTTGAAATTGACGATAAAACCTATATGACCAAGGGTATCAGAACTGTAAATGTCAGAAGCTTAAATCTCAGGTGATAATATGAAATTAGTTTTAAGAATAGTGGCTTTCGCGGCGGCAATTATAATGTTGCTCAGCTTTGCGGGATGCTTTGATTATTCATACATAGACGAAACTGCAGATACAATCAAAACAACAAACGGCGAGGCTGTCAATTCATCAACCGACAGTATAAAGCTTAGTCTGCCGTATATTTCTTCAGACTCACTTAATCCCTTTGAAAGTAAAACGGAAATTAACAGAAGTCTTTCTTCTTTGTTATATGATTCGCTCTTCAGCGTTGATAACACATATAAGCCATCACCGCTTATGGCAAAAAGCTTCACAATTAAAGATAACAAGCTGACCGTAACATTAAGAGATGACCTGAAATTCTCCGATTTGGGCGGTGTTTCTTCAAACGATGTTGTTGCTTCTTTTGAAGCCGCCAAAAAATCTGACAGATATAAAAGTGCTCTTTATGAGATAAGCGGTGCCAATTCTGCCGGAACATACACTGTTGTTTTTGATGTGAACTCTGACAATCCCGATTTATGTTCATTACTCACATTTCCCATTGTTAAAACCGGCACAGAGTCCGCAACGCAAAGCAAAACTGATGTTCCGATAGGAAGCGGCAGATATATACTTACCAAAAATTCTAACAATGAGCTTTATCTCACAGCAAATCAGAATAACCTCGGAGGCTTCAGCCCCAACTATAAAAATATAGGTCTGATATCCACAATCGACGAAGCATCAGCGGCATCAACTTTTTCATTAGGTCACACAAACGTGCTCATTGACACCTATTCGGACGGTGTTTATGAAAAATACATCGGTGCCAGCAACAAGCAGAATCTTACCAATTTTGTTTATCTTGTTTGCAATTCCAAGAACAAAATCTTTGAAGATACAAATATAAAAAAAGCAATCAGCCTTGCCCTTGACCGTGAAAAAATTGCAGAGTTTTCATTTATCAGCTACGCAAAGCCCACCTATACACCATTTCATCCTAATTATTACAAAGTCAAGGATTATGACACTTCACAGATTAACTACAACCCTGACCTTGCCAACAAGGTTCTTGATTCTATCGGCTATTCTGATATAAATCCGCAGTATAACTTCCGACACAATGACGGCAAAATTCTTGAATTTGATTTGATTGTCAACAAAGACAATGCCTTCAAATTAAGCGCAGCACAGCTCATTAAAGAGCAACTGGCAGAGGTAAGCATTTATATCAACATCAAACTTTTAAGTCAAGATGACTTCCTAAAAGCCGTTTCTGCCAGTAAATATGATATGTATCTCGGTGAATGTAAGCTCACAGACAGTCTTGACCTTTCTGTTTTCTTTGAAGCGGGAAATTCAGTATCAAAAGGTATCCCCGTTGATTCTGAAACCAAAAAGAAATATAATGAGTTCAAGAACGGCGGAAGCATAACTGATTTTGTTGATACCTTCATTTCAGAAATGCCCTTCATCCCTCTTGTTTATCGCTGTGCAAGCGTAAATTCAAACTCCGCAATGGCAGTGTCCGACAGCTCGATAGTGTCGGATTATTATAATAATATTGATAAATGGAAGAACGTAAATGATTGAGCAAAGCACAAACATCAAATACCTTAAAGGTGTCGGTGAAAAGAGAGCTAAAATGCTTGAAAAGCTTGATATTTTCACCGTTGGTGATTTGTTGCGTCATTATCCCCGTTCTTACAGAAAATGGAGCGATTACGTAGAAATCAGCGAAGCCAACATCGGCGACACCTGCTGTATAAAGGCAATTGCAGGCAAGACCCCTACAGGTGTTAAAATCAGACAGGGAATGACCATATTCAAAACTGATGCCACCGACGGCAAAAACGTAATCAGAATTACCGTTTTCAACAATAAATATATGGCTCAAAGCATTGAGCAAGGAAAAGAATATTATTTCTACGGCAAAATTTCAGGAAATCTGTATTCAAAAGAAATGACAGTTTCTGA
>JAGBHX010000164.1 GCA_017935265.1 Clostridia bacterium
CAGGCATAATTCACACCTCCGCAGGCGGAGTTAAAACCATTGCGGTGTCAATTCCCTGCCGCTATCTTCACTCACCGTCTTGCGTAATCAAGGAAAGTGATGTTGAAGAAACCCAAAAAATTATCCTCGCATTTTCGGAGGATTTTGCAAATGATTAAGTTTATTGATTCGGAAAAATATTCCCTTAAAGAAATTTGCTCAAAGGATGTTTTCGGCACAAGAATTTTGGCTTATTTCAACACTTATTCTTATGAATTTGACTTTATGCGCTTCTGGGTTCAGCTTGATGAAAACGAAAATCCCGTTGCCGCAATCAGCCTCATAGACGGCAGTATGACCCTCACCTGCGGTGAAAAGGCAGACTGCGATGAGCTTTCCGCTTTTATTAAAATGATTGGTTTTTCTTCCTTGCAGTGTGACCGCAGGGTTATGGAAAAGCTGGGCATTAAAGAGGCATTATGGGGTTATGTGGTGAGATATGAAAGCATCACCGACAGAGCAAAATATAAATTGACCCTTTGTGAAAAAACGGATTACAGCGATGTTTACAAATTGATAAAATCTGCCGATTTGCTCGGCGTGGGAGAATATCTGCCATGGCTTTCCGACGTGACTCACAGAGTGAAAAAAGGCACGGCAAAGGCGGCCCTCGCCATGGAAAACGGTGAGCCTGCCGCTTGCGCAATGAAGCTGTTTGTCACTGATGATGCGGTGCTCCTGGGCGCAGTTGCAACCGACCCAAACCACCGTGGCAAGGGTCTCGGCGGGGGATTGGTAACACTTTTGGGCAATGAGTCCGTCAATGAAGGCAAGCGCACCGAGCTTCTTTGCAAGCACGATTCCATAGTGGATTTTTACCGTTCAATCGGCTTCACCGTTGTTGGCGAATGGGCAATAGCAGAATAAACCGAAAGAGAGGTTTACTTATGAGCAATCAGAATATTTATGACAACGAAATATTTTTTGCAGGTTACAGCGAATTGAGAAGCAGAGAAATCAACTCCAATACGATGTTGGAACAGCCGGCTATGAAAGAACTTTTACCTGATTTAAATGGAAAAGCTGTTCTTGATTTAGGTTGCGGTTGCGGAAGTAATTGCCTTGAATTTGTTTTAAATGGGGCAAAGCGTGTGGTTGGTGTAGATATTTCTGAAAAAATGCTTGAAGTGGCAAAAAAAGAAGCAACAGACGAAAAAATTGAATATAAAAATATGAGTATGACAGATATATCAACTCTTGATGAAAAATTCGATTTGATTTATAGCTCTCTTGCTTTTCACTATATTGAAGATTTTGCAAAACTGTGTGAAGATATGTATGCTTTGCTTAATGAAAACGGAACGCTTCTGTTTTCACAGGAGCATCCGCTTATTACAGCAACCGTTGACGGTAACGGACATTACAACAAAGATGAAAATGGAAGGAAAATTTCCTACACTTTTTCGAACTATAATGAGCCCGGCGAAAGATATGTTCATTGGTATGTTGATGGCGTAAGGAAATATCACAGAACATTCAGCGATACAATAAATGCATTGGCTAAAGCCAACTTTAAAATTGAAGAGGTTTGCGAACCTAAACCTCAATCGTGGGCAATGGAAAAGTGGCCTGCATTGTATGACGAATATATTAAACCGTCATTTTTGATTGTGAAAGCAAGAAAGGTGTAATGTATGAGTAGCAATCAATTCCCAAAAAGAAAGCCGAACAGGTTGAACGGATTTGATTATTCTTCTTGCAACACATATTTCATCACAATCTGCACAAAAGACAAGCGAAAAGCTTTCGGCAAGGTCGTAGGGGCGCCCATTGGGCGTCCGTGGTGCGAGCTGTCGGAATACGGAAAAATTGTTGAGGAAGCTATCAATAATATTGAAAAGAAATATTGGTGACGGAAGCCACGGGCCGCGCGGCGTCGGCATTCAGCTCAAACAGCACCTGGCCGCTCTCCGGCTCCATCAACAGGGCGGAAACGCAATTCATGGTAAACGGAGGCGCC
>JAGBHX010000165.1 GCA_017935265.1 Clostridia bacterium
TTCTCCTGCCGCCATTCCGCTTGAAAAAGCCCATTGGAGGTTAAAGCCTCCGCAACCGCCGTCAACATCGAGCAGTTCACCTGTGGCATAGAGATTGCTCACCTTCAATGATTCAAGTGTGTCGGTGTCAAATTCATTTGCATCTGCGCCGCCCCTTGTAACCTGAGCGTTTTCAAAGCCCTTGCTTGAGTTTATATAAACTCTGAAATTTTTGCAAAGCTCGCAGATTTTGTTGAGGTTGTCTTCGCTGATTTCATTTATGGGAGCGTTGTCCTTGACATAAGCGCATTTGATAAGTCCCTTGCCGATTTTCTTAGGCAAAAATCCGCTGAGCAGATTTTCACTTTTCAGCGTGGGATTTGCTTCAATAATTCTGTCAACTCTTGCTCGGATTTCTTCCTTTGTGAATGCAGGCACAAGGTCAATCACCAAGCTGCATTTTTTATCCTTCAGGTGAGAGCACAAAATCCTCTGTGCATCCATTGTTGCAATGCCCGAAAGGCCGTATTCCGTAAAAAGAATTTCACCCTCCGCTTTGCCGATTTCTTCACTGTCGGCAAGGATTTTTATTTTACCCTTGACTCTCATACCCTTGAAGGAGCGGACAATTTTATTGTCACTAACGAGCTGAACAAGGGCGGGCAGGGGAGTGTTGATTTTGTGGCCGAGCTGTCTGAGAAGCTCAAATCCGCTTCCGTCTGAGCCCTGGGAGGGTGAAGCCTTGCCGCCGCAGGCAAGAATAACTTTTTTTGCTCTGTGCCGTCCGCCGAGAACAAAAAATTCACCGTTGTTTTTTATGTCCGTCACTTTTTCGTCGGTTATGACCGTTATGCCGAGCCTTTCACACTCAAAACGCAGAGCGTCCACCACCGAAGCCGCGGTGTTGCTCATAGGGTAAACTCTGCCTTCCTCGTCCGTTACGGTGTAAAGACCAAGGGAGTTGAAAAACTCAACGGTTCTGTTTACATTGTATTTGTTCAAAACAGCCGAAGCAAAGTTTTTGTTATAATATTCGTGCTCAAGAGCGTTTTCGTTTGTGAGGTTGCATCTGCCGTTGCCTGTGGCAAGGATTTTTTTGCCGACAACAGGCATCGCTTCAATAATTGCAATCCTGATATCGGGATTTTTTCTTTTGGCAGATATCGCCGCCACGGTGCCTGAAGCGCCTGCACCTAAAACAATAATGTCAAACATTTTTATCACCGCCATAACTATAACACAAAAGCGAGCATAAATCAAATTTTCTGCATAAACGACCCCGAGCAATTATATTTATTAGCAGGGGGGATAAGCTGTGCAGAATTTTTTTAAAATGAAAAACGTTTCTGCTTCAACAAATGAGCTGGACAGAATAAAAGCCGAAATTTATTGCGCTGTTAATGAGTTTAACAATGTCAGTGATGAGCTGCAGGTCAAAGCGGCGATTTTCAGGCTTTGCGAGCTTGAAGCAAGGCGGGATTTAATTATAAGGGGTGTTCGCAAATGATATATCTTATAGCATTTTTCGGTGTTATCTGCGCCGTGATTTCTCTTGTGAGTATGAAAAAAAGCGGCCATTTTATAAAATACATTTTTCTAACGGCGGTGCAAGGGCTTGCCGCCTTGCTTGCGGTCAACGCTTCGGGGATGATGACGGGTGTGACTCTTTCTCTCAATGCTCTGACGCTGGGCACATCTGCAGTTTTCGGAACGGCGGGGGTAGTTATGAATCTGCTCGTTAAGATAATTCTTGCATAAGAAAATGAACTGTGATATAATTGGGAAAGATTAAAGGAGAGGAATGTAAAATATGAGTTACGCAGATAAGGTTTTTGTAGAAAACATTGAAGATATTCTCGCGAACGGTTATTCCGATGAAAACGAAAAGGTGCGCCCTGTGTGGGATGACGGCACTCCTGCCCATACAATTAAAAAATTCTGCATTGTTAACAGATACGATTTGACAAAGGAATTTCCTGTTACAACTCTCAGAAAAACAGCATTCAAAAGCTGTGTTGACGAAATTCTCTGGATCTGGCAGAAAAAGTCAAACAATATTCACGACCTCAACAGCAAAATCTGGGACAGCTGGGCAGACGAAACAGGCTCAATCGGCAAGGCATACGGCTATCAGCTCGGTGTTAAGCACATTTATCCTGAGGGTGAGTTTGACCAGGTTGACAGAATGCTTTACGATTTGAAGCACAATCCTGCAAGCCGCCGTATTATGTCCAACATTTTCAATCATCACGATTTGCACGAAATGGGACTTGCACCCTGTGCCTACAGCTTCACTCTCAATGTTTCGGGAGATACCCTCAACGGTATTCTCAATCAGCGCAGTCAGGATATGCTCACGGCAAACAACTGGAATGTTTGCCAGTATGCCGTGCTCCTTTGTATGTTTGCTCAGGTCAGCGGACTCAAACCGGGCGAGCTTGTTCACGTTATTGCCGACGCTCATATCTATGACCGCCATATCCCTATGGTGAAAGAAATCATCAAAAAAGAGCAGTTCCCCGCACCCAAATTCTGGATTGACCCCGAAGTGAAAAATTTCTATGATTTCACCGTTGACAGCTTTAAACTCATAGATTATCAGTGTCACCCCAATGAGGGCAGAATCCCTGTTGCAATTTAATGTAACTGCTGATTAAGGAGAAAAAATGAAACTTATAGTTAATGTAGATAACGAATGGAACATCGGCAGTGACGGCGATTTGGTGTTCCCCATTCGTGAGGATATGAAATTTTTCCGTACCACAACATCAGGCAAGGTAGTTGTTATGGGCCGCAAAACTCTTGACAGCTTCCCCGGCGGCAACCCTCTCAAAAACAGAGTTAATGTTGTTCTTACCCGTGACAAAGCTTTCGCTAAAGAGGGCGTAACGGTTGTCAACAGCGTCGAAGAAGCTCTTGAAGCACTCAAAGCCTATAACACCGACGATGTTTATATAATCGGCGGAGCAGAGATTTACGGCTTGTTTCTTGATTATTGTGACACCGCACTTGTTACTCACGTGGATGCTGTTGCCCCTAAGGCAGACAAAAAATTCCCCGACCTTTCAATCCGCCCCGAATGGGAGCTTTGCGAAAAGTCAGAGGAAAAAGAAGAAAACTCAATTAAATTTACTTTCTGCACATACAAAAAGATGTAAGGCCAAAACCTTACATCTTTTGCTGTTTAACCTAATATCTGTGCGGCAACCTTTGCTGACTCCGTTGCATCTGAAACATAAAAATCAGCACCAACCATTTGGGCATATTCACGGTTGAGCACCGCACCGCCCACCATAACCTTGCAGTCTGCACCCGCTTCTTTCAAAGCGGAGATGGTGTCTGCCATTGATTTAACGGTGGTGGTCATCAGCGCGCTGAGACCCACAAGCTTGATGTCCTCTTTTATAACTGTTTCAACCACAGCCTGAGGCTCAACGTCCTTGCCAAGATCAATTACGTTATAGCCGTAATTTTCAAGAAGCATTTTAACAATGTTTTTGCCGATGTCGTGTATGTCGCCCTTAACGGTGGCAAGCACGATTTTTCCTTTTGTGGGGGCAGTTTCGCCCATAAAGGCCTTTATGGTATCAAATCCGTTTTTTACCGCTTGGGCAGATGCCATAAGCTGAGGCAAAAACAGCGTGCCTTTTTCAAACTGTTCGCCTACCGTATCAAGGGCAGGGATGAAATAGTTGTTAATTATATCAATGGGATTTTCGGTTTTTAAAAGCTCGCTTGTTGCGTTGGCCGCAAGTGCCTTTCTGCCGCTGATGATGATTGATTTTAAATCAAGCTCTGTTGCGGTGCTCACGGAAGCCGCCTGAACATTGCCGAACTGAGCAATGAAGCTTTCGCCCGAAATGTCTTCGTTGTTGATTACCTTATGTGCGGCAATTACCTCACGGTATTTTGCCGACAGGGGATTGAGAATGGGCATATCAAGCCCTGCACCGAAGGCTTCGGCAAGGAACGCGGCATTGATAGCCTCGCGGTTTGGCATGCCGAAGGAGACGTTGCTCACACCAAGTACGGTCTTAACACCGAGCTCTTTTTTAACAAGGCTGACAGCTTTGATTGTTTCCTTAACCATACTTTGATTTGTGGAAACGGTGAGCACAAGGCAGTCCACCAGAACATCGTCTTTTGAAATGCCGTATTTTTCGGCCTCGTTAACAATTTTTTTTGCTACTGAAAGTCTTTCCTCCGCCGTGAGGGGAATACCGTTTTCGTCAAGAGTGAGGGCGACCACAGCTGCACCGTATTTTTTAACAATGGGCAGAATTGCATCCATACTCTCTTTTGAGCCGTTGACGGAATTTATAATGGGCTTACCGTTGTAAATTCTCACCGCCTGCTCAACTGCAACAGGGTCGGAGGAGTCAATCTGCAAGGGGAGAGAGGACACAGCCTGAATTTCTTTTATAAGCTGTTTAAGAGTTTCAGCCTCGTCAATTTCGGGAAGGCCTGCGTTCACGTCAAGCACGTCCGCTCCGCTTTCCTGCTGGGAAACAGCCTCGTTGATAACATAATCGTAATCTTTGTTTCTTAAAGCTTCTTTGAGCTTCTTTTTGCCTGTGGGGTTAATTCTCTCACCGATGATTGCACTGTTTTCGCCGTTGAGAATAACGGTTTTTCTTCCGCTTGTGAAGGCGGTGTATGATTTAATCTCACGCTTTACGGGGGTTTTGGATTTGAGCATATCTGAAAGGGCCTTGATGTGCTCAGGTGTTGTGCCGCAGCAGCCGCCGATTATCTGCACACCCTTGTCAATCATTTTTTCACAGGAGCGGGCAAAATTCTCGGGTGTTACTTTGTATACAGTTTCACCGTTTTCAATTGTGGGAAGACCGGCGTTTGGCTGAACCGCCACGGGAACACGGGAATATTCAAGAATTTTTTCAACCACGGGAAGAAGCTCGTCCGGGCCGAGAGAGCAGTTGACACCGAGAGCGTCAACGCCGAATGAAGAAAGAGAAACTGCCGCGGTAACGGGGTCGGTGCCCAGGAAGGTTCTGCCGTCAGCGTCAAAGGTCATTGTGGCAATGACGGGGAGGGCAGAGTTTTCTTTAACTGCGAGAACAGCCGCTTTGATTTCCAGCAAATCAGACATCGTTTCCACAATAACAAGGTCTGCTCCTGCTTCTGCACCGATTTTTACCTGCTGGGCAAAAACATCATAAGCTTCGTCAAAGGTGAGGCTGCCGATCGGCTCAAGCAATGCGCCCGTCGGGCCTATGTCGAGGGCAACAAGCTCTGCGCCCGATTGTTTTGCAATTTTAACTGCGTTTGTAACGGCAAGGCGTACGCTTTCGTCATCGCCCATTTTAAGGCGGTTTGCGCCAAAGGTGTTGGTGGAGATGATATTTGCTCCTGCTTCAACGTAGCTTTTGTGAATTTTGAGCACGGCATCGGGATTTTGGGTGTTGAAGCTTTCGGGAAGCGCACCCGTTTTAAGCCCCGCCTTTTGAAGTGCGGTGCCCATTGCTCCGTCGGTTATATAAAATCTGTCAGATTTAAACATTTTTATGCCCTCTTGATGTTTTGTGTAATTTCAAATGCGGTTTCAGGCTTGTTCATTGAATAAATATGAATGCCGTCAGCGCCGCTTCTCATAAGGTCGACAATCTGCTTTGAAGCGTATTCAATGCCGGCTTTACGCAAATCGTCGGGATTGTTTTCATATTTGTTGAGAATGAGAATAATATCTCTCGGCAGTGAAGCACCGCACATAAAAATCATTCTCATAATCTGTGATTTGGAGGAAATAGGCATAATTCCTGCGTGAATTGGCTTTGATATGCCTTGCCTGTCGGCTCTTTCAAGGAATTTGTAATATGAGTAATTGTCAAAAAACAACTGACTCAAAAAGAAATCTGCGCCGGCATCTTCCTTTTCTTTAAGATAGCGGATATCATCGTCAAGGTTTTCGCAGGTTACATGACCTTCGGGGTAGCAGGCCGCACCGACGCGTAGGTCTCTTTCTTTAAGCAAAGGAATTAGCTCCTTGGCAAATTTGAAATCCGTAGGCTCCTTGCCCTCAACAATGTCACCGCGAAGAGCAAGCACACTCTTAATCCCGTTTGAAACAATGGAATCAATAACGCCGTCAACCTCCTGACGGTTTGAGTTGATGCAGGTCAGGTGAGCAATAGCAGGAATGTTATATTCATTCTGGATGATTGAAGCAAGGTCAATTGTTTTGTGGCTGTTGCCGCCTCCGCCTGCGGAATATGTAACGCTGATGAAGTCGGGGTCAAGTTTGCTGAAGCCGTCCATCATATTGCGGAAGGAGGGTATATCAAGCTCACCTTTAGGCGGAAATATTTCAAATGAAACGGGGCATTTACCTTGTGAGTTCATATTATCAGTCCTTATAGTTTTTGTTATATTCGTTTATATAAAATTCTTCAAGCCACTGAGCGTTTGATTTGATGTCGAAGCCTGCATTTATAATTTCATCTGTAGTGTTACGTTTTGGTCTGGCGGCAAGTTCCAAAGCTTTTTTTGCCCAATTCAAAGGGCTTTCATTTAGCGGGTAGTATTCGAGTATATCAGTGATACAGGCTTCCTTTGCAACAACTTTTTTACTGGTGAGGCAAGGAACACCAGCTGCCTGAGCTTCAATGAGTACAATCCCTAAACCTTCAAACAAAGAAGGAAAAAGGAAAACATCAAAGCATTGAACAACTCTGTTAATGTCATCTCTTGTACCGAGAAACAAAACATTCGATTCGAGGCTGAGAGATTTGACTTTTTCTTTTATCCTGTTTTCAAGTATACCGTTTCCAACCAGCACAAGAACTGAATCTGGGTTAAGCTTGTGTACTTGTGAAAAAATGTCTATAAGAAATTCGTGGTTTTTTTGTGTATTGAATCTGCCGATGTGTCCGACTACTAATTGGTTTCTAGTTACTCCTAATTCTTCTTTTACTTCATTTGAGTAAGTAGGGTTGTTTTTATATTTTAGAGAATCAATAGCATTATTGACCTGAATAAATTTTGAAGTATTTTTTTCCCCGAAAAGCCACATTCCGGATGCTTGACCGCACACAAACATATGTGAAACATATGGACGGATTTTAATTTTAAAATAGTTACGCATTAATGTTTTTGAATCAAATCCGCAGGGTGCATTGTGCGCATGGCAGATTTTAATTTTAATGCCTCTTTTCTGTGCCTCAATAAAAGCGTAGCAACCTAATTCCGACATATGGGAATGAAGGATTTTGTATTCAGGGTGTTCGTCAAAAAACACCTTGAGCATTTTTTTGTATTTGCTGAAGTTCTGAGGATAAATGGGGCACATTCTGTAAATGCGGCCGCCCATAGCTTCAATTTCGTCGTCGTATGCACCGCGTTCCTGCCTGTGAACGAGAAAATCGAACTGCACCTTGCTTCGGTCGATGTTGCGGTAATAGTTCATAACCATTGTTTCCGCACCGCCGCGGTTCATAATTCCAATGACATGCAGGATGCGAATCGGATCAGACATGTGTTTTCCTCACTTCTGTTCTAATTCTTCATAGTTGTGTTCAAAATCGATAATGATCGGGTGATGCTTCCATACCCGTTCTTCTTCCGGCGGCAACTGCATATAGTTGCCGTACTCGAGGGTCAAAAAGGCATCTGTATCCGAGATGCAGCAATACTTTTTTCCGCAATACCGGATTGTTCTCATCTCTTCGAACAA
>JAGBHX010000166.1 GCA_017935265.1 Clostridia bacterium
CAGCGGAAGAAATTGTTGCAATTCTTTCGATATCTTCTGTGCTTGAAACAGGCTTTGAATTTTCTCTTACCTGTGCAACTGCAGTTTCAACAGCCTTAGCCATACCCTTTTTGACAACCATGGGGTTAGCACCTGCCGTAACGTTCTTCATACCCTCTCTGATAAGAGCCTGAGCAAGAAGAGTTGCGGTTGTTGTGCCGTCGCCTGCAACGTCGTTTGTCTTTGTGGAAACTTCCTTAACAAGCTGAGCGCCCATATTTTCAAAAGCGTCCTCAAGCTCGATTTCTTTTGCGATTGTTACGCCGTCATTTGTGATGAGCGGTGCGCCGTACTTTTTGTCAAGAACAACGTTTCTGCCCTTGGGACCAAGGGTGATTTTGACTGTATTTGCAAGCTTATCAACGCCTGCCTGAAGAGCCTTGCGGGCTTCTTCGCCATAAATAATCTGCTTTGCCATTATCGGTTACCTCCTTATTCTACAATAGCAAGAATGTCGCTCTGGCGAACAATGGTATATTCCTCTTTGTTGAGCTTAACCTCTGTGCCTGCATATTTGCCGGTGATTACCTTATCGCCAACCTTAACGTACATTTCAACTTCTTTGCCGTCAACAATGCCGCCGGGACCAACGGCAATTACTTCTGCAACCTGGGGTTTTTCCTGTGCCGAAGGTGCAAGAATAATACCGCTGTTTGTTGTTTCTTCAATTTCTACAAGCTTGACAACAACTCTGTCAGCAAGTGGTTTGAGTGTCATATCTATTACCTCCAAATATTTAATACGTTATCAATTAGCACTCTTCACTTGTGAGTGCTAATTCATTGTAGCCCCTTTTTTCGTCCCTGTCAAGATATTTTCCTAAAATTAACAATATCGTAATAAATAGATTCAGTCTGCGCCATTACAAATTTGTAACATCTGTTGACATTATAAATCTTTATGATATTATTTATTATATATAGCCAAAATCTATGACAATTCAGCGAGGATTATTATGGTTAAAGAATATGCAGCAAAACTGAAGCCTCTTGAAGATAAGTTCAGGGAATTTATCTTTTCAAAGTACTTCTCAGTTTTTCTTTTTGCTCTCGGAAGCTTTTTTGCAATCATCGGGCAGGAAGTTTTCGGCACACTTGTTTTTGTGCTCATCATAACAGCCTGCTTTGCCGTTACCGATGACTTTTTGCCCGTTCTGCAAGCGATACTGTTTGTTACCTGTTTCGCAATACGGTGCAAGAATTCGTTTGATTCGTTTGTAAAATTCTGGTGGATGGCTCCGCCGATAATCATACTGTTTTTGATACACTTTTTTAAATATAAAATCAAATTTGAAAAAGGCAGTTGCTTTAACGGCATACTGGCGGCTTCAATCGCAACTACCGCAGGCGGTTTCGGTATTATATCGTTCAAAGAATATTTCAGCCTCACTTCACTTTTCTATATGTTCCTGCTCGGCTTCGGAATGCTGTTTATTTATATGTTCTTATCAGCCACGTTCAGAGTACGTGAGGAATACGTTTTTTCACAGAGATTCGCCGAAATTATGACGGCAATCATTCTTTTCCTTTTTGTATGCGTTGCAGAGGAATATATCAGCCGTTACGCTGAATTTATTGCCAACCCGAACGTTCTCGCTTTTCAGTGGCGCAACAACGCATCAACCGTTCTGATGCTTGCAATGCCCTTCCCTTTCTGGTTATCCGTTAAAAAGTTTCCCTATTTCTTTGTCGGTATTCTTTCATATATAACAATTCTTTGCACCGGCTCAAGAGGCGGTATGATTTTCGGTCTTATTGAGCTTGGCATCTGCCTTGTTTTTCTGCTTGCTGTTGACAAGCCGCACAGAAAGCATATTCTCATTTTCATCGGTGCCGCCGTCGGCTGTGTGCTTATTGCAATCAAACCCCTGCTTGATATGCTCAGCTATACAATCGGCAGACTTTTCACCTACAGCGAAAACACAATCCGCATTCAGCTTATCCAGAGAGGCTGGGGCGACTTCAAATCCAACATATTCTTCGGCAGAGGCATCGGCTACATGGGTAACAGCGACGTTCATAACAACGCAAAATTCACGCTCTGCTGGTATCACTGCTCACCCATTCAGGTTATAGGCAGCTTCGGACTTACAGGCGTTGCCGCTTACGGATATCTTATATATAACCGCTTCAAGGTTCTTTCAAAGAACATATCCCTGTTTAACCTGTTTATATTTATTTCATACATCGGTCTTGAACTGATGTCCCTCGTTAACCCCGGCATTTTCTCACCGTTCCCCTATCTCTTCCTTATCACATTCTACTTTGTTGCCATTGAAAAATGCACACCGAAGGATGAAATCACAACATTAAAAAGCATTCTTTCCGTCAGGAACGGAGGTAAGAAATGAACGTATTATCAATAGGAAACAGCTTTTCAACCAACGCACATAAATTTCTTCCCCATATGGCAAAAGCAGCAGGCAAAGAGCTTCTGCTTTGCAACCTTTTTATCGGCGGTTGTTCGTTGGAGCAGCACTGGAAAAACCTGCGTGAGGAAAACGCAGACTATGATTACGAGGTTTATCTGCCGTTTGAAACCGAGATGAGCCGACCTGACGGCGTGGCAATTCACGAAGCTGTTGAGGACGAAGAATGGGATATAATAACTCTTCAGCAAGGCAGCGCCTTAAGCGGCGTGAGAGAAAGCTATACACCCTATCTTTCTGAGCTTGCCGAATACTGCAGAATGGTTCAGCCAAAAGCAGAGCTTATGTTTCACCAGACCTGGGCATACGAAAAAGGTTCACAGCACCCCGCATTTGCCACTTATAAGCACGATCAGGCAGAAATGTACCGCGCCCTCACTCAAAGCTGCCTTGAAGCAACCGAAGAAGCAGATATCGGCTTGATTATCCCGAGCGGCAGAGCTTGGGAAACCGCAAGACAGAGCGTTATCGGTGACAAGCTGACCGAAGACGGATTTCACGGCAACGATATGGGATGTTACCTTGCAGGCGCTTGTTTTTACGAGATGATTTTTAAAGAAAGCATTCTTGACAACGGCTTTTACCTGCCCGATTATCCGAAAGAAATAACGGAAATCCTCAAAATCTGCGCCCACATCGCAGTTGAGGAAGGTTTGAGATAAAAACTGAACACAACAAACAAAAGCCTCACAGTCAAACTGTGAGGCTTTCCTTATACAATAATCGGTTCTGATAATGAAAAAAGGAGCAGTCTTGCGACTGCTCCCAAAAACATTTTTTAATTATTCGTTGATTTCGATAACAACGCCTGAACCAACTGTTCTGCCGCCTTCACGGATAGCGAAGCGGAGACCCTTTTCGATAGCGATGGGAGTGATGAGTTCAACATTCATATCAACGTTATCGCCGGGCATGCACATTTCTGTTCCTTCGGGAAGGCTGATTACGCCTGTAACGTCAGTTGTTCTGAAATAGAACTGAGGACGGTAGTTGTTGAAGAAGGGAGTATGACGACCGCCTTCTTCCTTTGTAAGAACGTAAACCTGACCCTTGAACTTTGTGTGGGGGTTGATTGAACCGGGCTTGCAGAGAACCTGACCGCGTTCGATTTCGCTTCTCTGAACACCACGAAGCAGGCAGCCGATGTTGTCGCCGGCTTCTGCGTAGTCGAGGAGCTTGCGGAACA
>JAGBHX010000014.1 GCA_017935265.1 Clostridia bacterium
ACGGATATAGTCCGTCGCGTGCTGAATATTAAAAGACATAAATTTCATAATAACACCTCTCAGGCAGATTTTAATACGGAGATATTGTTCTTGTCAAGAGAAATACAAGCGGTATACTTTGAAACACTTAAAAATCCCCTGATATCAGGTGATTTTTAAGTGTTTCAAAGTATACCGCTTGTATTTCTCTTGACAAGAACAATATCTCCGTATTAAAATCTGCCTGAGAGGTGTTATTATGAAATTTATGTCTTTTAATATTCAGCACGCGACGGACTATATCCGTCAGGTGATTGACCTTGATTATTTTGCAAAGGAGCTTCGCCGCCTTAATCCCGATTTTCTCGGTCTTAACGAGGTTATGAACGAGGGTGACGACGAGGAATACACCGACCAGGTTGCGTTTTTCAAAAAAGAGCTTGGCTGGAACGGTTATTTTGGTCTTGGTGCGCTTATTGACGGCAACAACCCTTTCGGCAATGCAATTCTTTCAAAATACCCTATCAAATCTGCCGAAACCGTTGCAATTCCCGACCCCGAGGACAAAAGCGAGGATGCATATTATGAGTCGCGTTGTGTTATAAAGGCCGTGGTTGAGGTTGACGGTGTTGACGTGTGCTGGCTTGTGTGCCATATGGGCCTTGCAAAGCTTGAAAGGGTAAACGCGGTTGAAGTCATCTGCCGACTTATTGACGAAACGGGTATGCCCGTTATTCTTATGGGCGACTTCAATGTTGAGCCCGACGGTGAGGTGCTTTTGCCAATCCGTGAAAGATTGCTCGACACAGCAGATATTTCCGACAGCGCAAAGGAATGTACCTTCCCCTCAGACAAGCCGTTCAAAAAAATAGACTACATTTTTTATCGCGGTCTTGAATGCGAAAGCGCAGAAACTCTTCACGACGTAATTGCCGACCATCTGCCCGTGGTTGCAGAATTTAAAGCTAAAAAATAAAAAGTATGGAAATTTCTCTTTCTGACAGCTTCAGCTATTCAAAGCTTTTAAAATTTACTTTTCCGTCAATAATAATGATGGTTTTCACTTCTGTTTACAGCGTTGTTGACGGATTTTTTGTGTCGAATATTGTGGGAAAAACTGCTTTTGCGGCGGTTAACCTTATCTTTCCTTTTATTATGGTGCTCGGCGGAATGGGAGCAATGTTTGGCGTTGGCGGAAGTGCCCTTGTCGCTAAGACCCTTGGAGAGGGCGAAACGCAAAAAGCCCGGCGGTATTTCACAATGATGATTTATGTGATGCTTGTTGTGGGTGTTGTTTTTACCGTGCTGGGCATTGTTTTTATGAGCCCCGTGTCATATCTTTTCGGTGCAACAGAAGAAATGATTGACGAGTGTGTGATTTACGGCAGAACGGTCTTGATTTTTAACACCGCAATGCTTGCTCAATACACTTTTCAAAGCTATCTGATAGTGGCAGAAAAACCAAAGCTCGGGCTTTTTGTAACGGTGCTTGCAGGTGTTACAAATATGGTGCTTGACTTTTTGTTTATGTCGGTTTTTGAATTGGGAATTTCAGGTGCCGCTCTTGCAACAGGACTTAGTCAATGCGTTGGAGGAATTATTCCTGCAATATGGTTTTTAAGCAAGCGCAACAAGTCTGCACTCAGGTTTGCCAAAACAAAAATAGAGATTAAACCTATGCTCAAGGCCTGCACCAACGGTGCTTCGGAAATGCTTTCGAGTGTGTCGGGCTCCGTAACAGGTATTCTTTATAATCTGCAGTTGATAAAATACGCAGGTGAGGACGGAGTTGCCGCCTACGGTGTGGTTATGTATGCGGCGTATGTTTTCATAGCTATTTTTATGGGCTTCTGCACAGGTAGCTCACCGATTATGGGATATCAATTCGGCGCGCAGAACCGAAGAGAAATGAAAAATCTTTTTAAAAAGAGTGTGATAATTTTAGGAACGGGCGGGACCTTACTCACGGTTGCGGGTGTTTTGCTTGCGAGGCCGATTGCCCTTGTTTTTGTGAGCTATGATGAAGCACTTCTTGAGCTTACGGTCAGGGCTTTTTCAATATGCGCGTTGCCTTTTGTCATAATGAGCATAAATATGTATGCTTCTTCTCTTTTTACTGCGCTTAACAACGGCGGGGTATCGGCGGCAATTTCTTTTTTGAGAGCGTTGATTTTTCCTGTGATTTCCATTGTTGTTCTTCCTGTGTTTTTTGAACTTGACGGCGTCTGGTTTTCGTTGGTGGGAAGTGAAATTTTAAGCTTCATTTTTTCAATAGTTTTTCTTTCGGTATACAGGAAGAGATACGAATATTGCTAAAAAAGGGACTGTTTCAATTTTGAAACAGTCCTGAATTTTTATATGTAGAGAATAAAAAACATCGTTGCCGCATAAATTCCGCACAGCAGCAGAAGAATTTTGTCGTGAAGCAGAACCTCAACCGGGTCACCGTCAGAATCACCCTCAACTGTCATACTGTATTTCATCGTAATAAGCAGCACGATGGGTACGGTAAAAATGAGATATTGGTTGTTATAAAAGGCAATCGTTTTGCTGTCCATACTCCACAAAGCATAAAAAACATTTGCGAGAGTAAGGCACATACCCATACTTTTATCAAGGAAAGAGACAGAATATGATTGGAGCACCGCTCTTGTTTCGCTGCCGCCAAGCTGACGAAGTTCATTTCTTCTTTTGCCGAGAGAAAAATAGAAAGCAACAGCAATAACGATGAGGCAGAGCCATTTGGAGACCTCAATATCCGTAACGAAAGCACCGTAAAGTAAGCGGATTAAAAAGCCTGAAGCGAGAATGGTAATATCAATTATCGGAACGTTTTTAAGACCAAAGCTGTACGCAACGTTGAGAATGAAATAAAGAAGCAACAGCAAAGATGATTTTAAGTCAAAAACGAAATAATTGCATACCAAAGAAAGAACGAACAAAACAGCCGCAAGACACCAAGCGTTTTTAACCGATATTTCACCGGCAGAAACGGGTCTTTTCCCTTTGTTGGGGTGATTACGGTCCTTTTCTTTGTCACGGATGTCGTTGATGATATACACAACCGACGAAAGCAGGCAAAAAGAAGCAAAAGCAATTAAAGCAGAAAACAGCTTTTCAATATTAAAAAGATGACCACTACAGGCTAAGGTTGCCAAAACGAGCAAATTTTTAATGTAGTGATGTGTTCGCATCAGCTTCAAATATTTTTTCATTTTTTACATCCTAATTTTTATAACAATTCTTTCGCGAGGGCTTTGATTTGTTCTATATTTTCGTCCTTAACTGCGGAGTGGATTGTAACCGTTGTGTCGGTATAGGTCAAATCCTTGCTTCCCTCAAGCATTCTTTTAATAAGCTTTGCGCAAAGAGGTGCCCAGGTGCCGTTTTCGATAATGCCAACGGTTCTGTTTTTGTAGCCTCTTTCTTTAAGCTCGTTTATGAAGATTCTCATAAAGGGGAAAATCTCACTGTTATAAGTGGTGGTGGCGAGCACGATTTTGCCGTATCGGAACGCATCTTCAACAGCCTCTGCCATATCACAGCGGGCAAGGTCATTGACCGCAACCTTGGGACATCCGTTTTCTTCAAGCTCCTTTGCAAGAAGCTCAACGGCCTTTTTTGTGTTGCCGTAAACAGATGTGTAACAGATTACAACGCCTTCGCTTTCAACACCGTAGCTTGACCAGGTGTTGTATAAATCAAGATAATAGCCAAGGTTTTCTTCGAGCATCGGGCCGTGAAGGGGATAAATAGCTTTGATGTCAAGTGCGCTTGCTTTTTTAAGCACAGCCTGTACCTGAGGGCCGTATTTGCCAACAATGCCGAAATAATAACGTCTTGCTTCGCATGCCCAATCTTCATCAGCGTCAAGCGCACCGAATTTGCCAAAGCCGTCGGCAGAGAAAAGCACCTTGTCAAGGCTGTCATAGGTCATAATAACCTCGGGCCAGTGCACCATAGGTGCGGTGCAGAAGGTGAGGGTGCGTCCGCCAAGGTCAAGGCTGTCGCCGTCACCAACCACAATGCGTCTGTCGGCAAAATCTGTGCCGAAAAACTTTGTCATCATACCGAAAGCTTTCTGGGTTGCAACAACCACAGCATCCGGGTATTCATTCATAAATTCGCAGACGTTTGCGGAGTGGTCCGGTTCCATATGCTGAACAACAAGGTAATCGGGTGATTTGCCGTTTAACGCTTCTTTAATATTACCCAGCCATTCATCCTTAAAATTTTTGTCAACGGAGTCCATAACGGCGGTCTTTTCGCCCTCAATGACGTATGAATTGTAAGCCATTCCGTTGGGAACAATGTACTGACCCTCAAAAAGGTCAATCCGGTGGTCATTAACACCGACATACTTAATTGTTTCACTAATCATTTTTTTATCATCCTATCCTAATAAATAATCAAAAACAAGCATAACACAAAAGCCTGCAAGCAGAGAATAAGTTGCGCCTCTTTCACTTCCGTGAGAGTGAGTTTCGGGAATCATTTCATCGCTGATAACATAAAGCATTGTTCCTCCTGCAAAAGCAAGGGCGAAGGGAAGAATTGCTGTGGAAACACTCACGGCAAAAAATCCCAGCAGAGTGCCGAGAACTTCAACTACGCCTGTGATAACTGCAATAAGAAACGTCTTTGACGGCTTCATCCCTGTGGCAAGCATAGGCCCTATGATAACCATGCCCTCAGGGATATTCTGCAAAGCGATACCGCCTGCAACAGTCAGTGCTTCGGCGGTGTTACCCGTGCCGAAGCCCACACCTGCGGCAATTCCTTCAGGCAGATTGTGGATTGCAATGGCAATCACAAAAAGGAGCACCTTGTTAATCTGTTCCTGCTTTTCAGGGTGGTGCTCACCGTCAACACCGGTAAGGCGGTGAAGATGCGGAACGATTTTGTCAATGAGGTTAACGCAAACCGCACCGCAGAAAACTCCGACTACCGTAACGGCAACGGAAAATCTGCCGCCGTAATCAAGTGACGGAAGAATAAGCCCGATAACAGCGGCGGCGAGCATTACCCCTGCCGCAAAAGACAAAACAATGTCGCTGAATTTATGGCTGATTTTTCTGAAAATAAATCCGAAAACAGCACCGACAACCGACGCTCCGCCAACACCGAGAGCGGTTAATAAAACAATATTCATTCTATACCCCCATAGTGAAGGATTTATACAGAGATTATAGCAGAAGTTTTGGCAATTGTCTATTGTAAATTTGAGTCAACTAAAATATTATTGCAAAGAAAACTGGTTTATGATACAATTATAACGTATATACCGTGAGAAAGGTGTTTGGCAGATGAAAATTTACTGGGCAACAAAATTAAGAGGCTTTTTACGACATTTGTCGCAGAATAATGATGATGTGCAGTTTTCAGAGGACAACAGCCGTTATTATGAAACAAATTCTGCGTTTGCAGAGCTGAGATATAATATTTTTATGCTTCCTTTACTTGATCCCACAGGTATGTTTAAAACGGTTACTGTTGAGGGTAAGGACTGTGATTATTACGGTTCCTACAATAAATTTTTAAACGCTGACAAACCGTATTTTATTTATCTTGAAAATCCAACTGCCTTATATAACTATTCTTTGGGAAGAATAAAGTATAAAATCGGCAGAAGCAGATTTGAAAAGCATCTCAATGACCCGAAGCTCAGGTATATTGTTTGCATGTCGGATGCCTGCAGAAACTCTTTTGAAAAAATAAACAGGCCTTTTCCGGAAACATTAAAAAGCAAAACAATTTATCCTTTTGTTCCCGATAACAAAAATGTTACTGAGCAGGCCGTTAAAGAGCGATGCAAAAACGAATACCTTGAATGTCTGTTTTGTGTTCAGGGCAAGAGCTTTGTTGTAAAAGGCGGTCTTGAAACGTTAAGTGCGGTTGAAAAGCTACAAAAGGACGGATATAAGGTCAGGCTGACAGTTATTACAAAAACAGAGGATCTTGATCCTTATGCTTTGAAGAAAATTAAAGAAAGTAAAAACGTAAATCTTTTGGAGTTCGGTTTTTCTTATGAAGAGCTGGAAAAAATATATGAAAAAACCAACGTGCTTCTCCAGCCGGCTTCGCAGGAGTCGTTTGGCCTGACGGTGTTGGAATCAATAAAAAGCGGCTGTACTGTTATTGCATCAAAGCTTTATGCTTTTCCCGAAATGGTGGAAGACGGTGTAAACGGTTTTTTGGTGGAGCCTAAATATTGGTTTTTTGACAGAAACAATATTCCTAATCCAAAAGTCTGGAATCACCGCAAGAAAACAATCTTTAACACAAACGAAAGTGAAGAGCTTATCGCCGAACTTTATCAGCGGATAAAAGAATTAAGCGAGGACAGATCAAAGCTGGAAGAGTTTTCGTTGAATTCGCTTGAAAAATCACGCACAAAATTCGGTGAAGAAAACATTCTTTCCCAATGGAAAGATGTGTGGCAAACGCTTGAAAACAGCCACAAAAAATAAGCAAATATTTCTTGACGAAAGAGATTATATATAGTAGAATACTCATCGTATTTTGTTATGGAGGTCAATTATGTTTTTTGAAGAGTTGAAAAATTACGACAGTGAGGTTTATGCTTACTGTGAGGAGGAGCTTTCACGTCAGCGCAATAACATTGAGCTTATAGCTTCTGAAAATATTGTTTCAAAGGCTGTTCTTCTTGCCGCAGGCGGAGTTCTTACCAATAAATACGCAGAGGGTTACCCTGCAAAGAGATATTACGGCGGTTGTCAGCACGTTGACGGTGTTGAAGAAATTGCAAGAGAAAGAGCAAAGAAAATCTTCGGCGCCGAGCATGCAAACGTTCAGCCGCACAGCGGAGCAAACGCAAACCTTGCCGCCTTTTTTGCCGTGCTTACTCCCGGTGACACCGTTCTTTCAATGAGCCTTGCCGACGGCGGACATCTTTCACACGGCTCACCTGTTAATATTTCAGGCAAATACTTCAATATTGTTCCCTACGGTGTTGATGAAAATACGGGCAGAATTGATTATGAAAAGGTAAGGGCCCTTGCTCTTGAATGCAAGCCTAAGCTTATTCTTGCAGGTGCGTCTGCATATCCCAGAACAATCGACTTTGCCGAGTTCAGAAAAATTGCCGATGAAGTGGGCGCATATTTTATGGTAGATATGGCTCATATTGCAGGCCTTGTTGCCGCAGGTCTTCATCCGAACCCCGTACCCTATGCCGACATTGTGACAACCACAACTCACAAAACTCTCCGCGGTCCGAGAGGCGGTCTCATCCTTTGTAAAGAAAGCCTTGCAAAAGCAATCGACAAGGCAATCTTCCCCGGCACTCAGGGCGGCCCTCTTATGCACATCATCGCCGCTAAGGCTGTTGCCTTTGGCGAAGCACTTGCTCCCGAGTTTAAGGAATATCAGACACAGATTGTGAAGAACGCGGCAGCACTTGCCCAAAGCCTTAAAAAGGAAGGCTTCAATATGGTGTCTGACGGAACAGATAATCACCTTATGCTCCTTGATTTGAGAAATATGGGCATCACCGGCAAAGAGTTTCAGCACAGACTTGACGAGGTTCACATCACCGTCAACAAAAACGCTATCCCCAATGATCCCGAAAGTCCCTTTGTTACAAGCGGCGTAAGAGTCGGAACTCCTGCCGTAACCTCAAGAGGCTTTAAGGAAGAGGAAATGGCTCTCATTGCAGGTTGGATGAAAAAGACAGCCACCGACTTTGAAGCAACAAAAGAACAGGTTGCCAAAGAGGTTGTTGACCTTTGCAAAAAGTTCCCTCTTTATGAGGACTGATAAACAAAAATTTAACCGTAACCACTTGCTCGGTGGTTACGGTTTTTTATATCTCTGCTTCATCTCCTGCGCGGATGTAATTCAGGCGGTTTTGCATAATTTTTTTCATATATTCATACTGCTCTTCACCTGTGCAGTGGCAGGTGTAAAAGGCTGCTCCTGTTTTCAACAGCTCCTGAGCGCGGGTGTCAAGAAGTCCGCTTTCAGGGTCTATTTTTGAATAGTGAAAGCCGCCGATAAGAACGTCGGGGCAAAGAGTCTGTGCAATACTTACCACGCCCTTGTGAGAGCATCCGCTGATGACAACTTTTTTGCCTTTTTCTTCAATTACAAGATAATGCTCGTGACGGAAGGAGTCAGGCAAAAGCTGTCCGTCAGAAATTTCATTGAGACCGAACGGCTCAAATTTTTCTTTGTTAATTTCTTCGTTTAATGAAAACAGGCTCAGCTCACGGTCGATTTTCTTTTCGTCACCGACAAAAACAAGCTGAGGATGATTTTTTAAGACCTTGTCAAGGCCGATATATTTTTCACTGCCGTTATAATAATCACCAAAAGCAAATCGGCTCAGATAAACAGGGGCGGTGCTGTTGATTTCAAGAAATTTTTCAAGTCCGCCGCCGTGGTCATAATGCCCGTGAGACAAAACGGCCACGTCAACCGAGGTGAGGTCAACGCCCATAGTCTGTGCGTTTTTATAAAAAAGGTCGGTCTGACCCATATCGAAAAGGATTTTGTGATTTTCCGTTTCAATATAAAGACTCAGACCGTGCTCTGAAAAAATATTTTCGTTTTTTGATGTGTTTTCTGTGAGAGCTTTAATAATCATATCAGTCAATAAGATAGCTGACGGTTTTGTGTTCTTTGCCGTCCTTGAGGTAAATTCTCGGAACTCGTCTTGAAATTCTGCAGGGGAGTTCATAGTTAAAGCTGTGGGCGGCATTTGAAACCTCTTCCATTGAAAGGCCGTCACCCACAAGGGTAGCCTCGTCGCCCACCTTAACATCGGGAATATGGGTCACGTCTATCATAAACTGGTCCATGCAGACTCTGCCGATAATGGGGGCTTCTTTACCGTTTACCATAACCTTGCCGATGTTTGAAAGGGAGCGGGGATAGCCGTCAGCATAGCCAACGGGAACAGTGGCAACAACGGTTTCTTTTTCAGTAATGTAGGTTCCGCCGTAGCTGATTTCACGACCGGCCTCAAGGGTTTTGACGTGAGAAATTTCCGCAACCCATTTCATTGCCGGCAAAACATCAAGCTTTGATTTGTCAACGTCCTTACTGGGATACATTCCGTAAATTACAATTCCTGCACGCACAAGGTCGTAATGCTCATCAAAATTCATCACGCCTGCGGAGTTGTTGGCGTGCTTTATTTCAGGGTTAATACCTCTCTTGCTAAGCATATCAACAAATTTGCCGAATCTTTCTTTTTGCTGCAGGGTTTTTGTCAAATCCTTTTCGTCGGCTGTTGCAAAGTGGGTAAAAATACCCTCCGCCTCAATGTTGGGAAGAAGTGCAATTTCTTTGCAGATGTCAGCGTCCTTTTCAGTCACCTGAAAGCCGATTCTGCTCATACCCGTGTCAACCGCAAAATGATAAAGGGCAGTTTTGCCTTGCTTAACAGCTTCGTCAGAAAGACTTTTTGCATCCTCAAGGCTGAAAATTGCAGGGCGGATGTCGTATTTTACAAGCAGGTCAGAGTAGTATGGCTCAACCCTGCCCAGAACGAGAATGGGGGTGGAAAAGCCCGCTTTTCTCAGCTCAACGGCTTCTTCAATAACGGCAACGCCGAAAAAGGCGCAGTCCTGCTCAATCTCTTTTGCAACCTCAATCACGCCGTGACCGTAAGCGTCGGCTTTGATAACGCCGAGAAGGTCTGCATCGCCGATTTTAGCCTTTATGCTTTCAATATTATGTTTTATTCTGTCAAGGTCAATAACAACCGCTGTACGATGGTTAGCCATCATTTCACCTCTGTTTTTTCACTAAAGACTATTTTAATACGAATAACCGTTTTTGTAAAGCAAAAATTGTCAAAATCAGCCCATTAACGGATGCTCGGCAAAGGTAAAAGCAAAAATGTTGATAATCACCGTTGCAACAGCGTAAAAAACAGCAAGAGAATAAGCTTTTTGTGAGGCTTTATTTTTGGGAACGGACGAAACAAGAATAACCAAAGCCGTTATTATGAGCATATTGGTCATAAAGTAAACCCGCTGACCCGAAGCAAAAATTGAAGAGGAAAAGCCCATCATCATTGCACAGCCGAAGCCTGCGGTGAGGCACAGCAAAACAGGCAGTCCTGCCTGCGGATTTTTAACTGCGAGGAAAACCGAAAGCGAAATTACGGCTGTCAGTACCGCGAAGCCGAATGCTATGAGGGTAATTGCTTCAGGCGAAAATTCTCCTTTGAGAAAATCACGGCGCATGAGCATATGGGCAAGACCCTTGCCCGAAACACAGCAAAAAGCGTTTATACCTATGCAGGCAAAGGCGATTAAGGCATTGAGAGCAATGAGGATTTTTTTAACGGGGGCTTTGTTTTCTGACAGGGAATAAATCATTACGCTGAGAAGTGCGGTGAGCACAACAATCAGCACGACCGAAAGGTAAAAGCTGTTTGCAAAAAACACACAAATGCCGCACAAAAGCTTGTCAGCTAAATTCATTTCTTCAAATCGCTTAAAATTTTCAGCTTCGCTTGCAACTCTGTTTACCATTCCGGGCGAAGTGAAAAGGTGCACCGTAAGACCTACGGAAACAATCAGGTCAAGGAGAAAGACGGGTTTAAACGAAAGCTTTTTGATTTTAATAAAAACAAAGAAAACAATAACAAGGCAAAGGCAACACACCGAGCCCTGCTCCTGAGAGCAGGCGGCAATACAGCCCAAAACCGAAAGAGCTGTTGCAGGCAGAGAAACTCGGTTTTCATAAAGATAAATCACAAAAGGCAGAGATGCCGCGCAAAGGCCTGCAAAGGGGAAGAGATAAGTGATGCACCCTGCAAACCAGAAAACCGACGGATTAAGGCAGGAGACCATCATCATAAAAAATCCCAGAACGCAAAAAATCTGCCGCTGATTTTTTGAAAATCCGCCCGAAAAGAACGAGCTCAATTTATTCCAGAAGCAGGCAATAAAAATGAGCATTGCGCTTGTGAAAAGCTTCCACCAGATTATGTCGTGTCGGCAGAAAAACATTACAAGAAATTCGTTAATTGTTCTGCCTGAAATATTGTTGTAGCGCGCAGTAAGAAAGTCCTGATAACTGAAATCGGGCGCAAGTGCAATTCCAAGGAAGTTGCCGTCGTCCATTTTCATAAAAAATCTTGTAAAAATAAGCATAAATGAAGTTATGCCTAACCCGAAAATCACAAGAGGCAGATTGTCTTTTATTGCTTTTTTCATCGGCTCACCTCCGTGATTACAAAAGGCTTGTCTTCACTTGCGTTTCCCCACACGGCAACACACCTTTGCTCTTTGAGATAAACCGCGGGGCAAACACCCGTTACGCCGTCAAAGGCCGAGGCCTTGTAAAATCCGCCTGCCGACGTAACCGTAGCAACGCTTGTGCGGTTGGAAGAAACCGGCGAGGCTGTCCAATACCAGATACCCTTGCCTGAAGTAAAAATATAGCTTGATTCGTCTTTGAGCAGTGCACTTTTGGTGGCGGTTTTAGCTCTGAGCTCTTTGGGCAGAAGAGAAGAAATCTGCTCTTTTGAAAGAAGAAAAATACCTTCTGCATCGAAAAGATTTTTTTCTTCGGGGGTGAAGTTATCACTGCACAGAAATCCTTTTTCATCGGCATAAGCATTTTTTCCGCCCAAAACAAAGTCATCGGCAGGTGCGGAAGAAATGTATCTCACCTTGTCTTCGCTGTTCAGCCAGAGCTTCAGCGTGGAGGTGTCAAAATCCGATGAGCCGAGAGCCTTGGTGTCGCTGTCGCCGTCTCCCGCCGCATCGAAAGCCTTGAAGTCGATGATGTGCTTTGTCTGCAAAAGGGGACGTCCTTCGTCAACGTCAACCACCAGCCAGACTATGGGCTCGCCCAGATGCTTGCCCAGAATAACATAATCCCCTTTTTTGAGGGTGACAGTTTTTTCTTCCTCCGCGGTGTAGGAAACCGCCGTTTCTTTCAAAAGAACAGCGTTTGCCAAATCCTTGCCGAAAAACAGGCAAAGAACAAAAATCACCGTTATTAAAATCGGGATAATAATAAATCGCTTTTTCATAATCGTCCCTCCGACTGTTTTATTTTAGCATTATAAAAACATAAAGTAAAGAACAGATAAAGAAAGTGCAAATTATTGTTGAAAGACAGAAAGTTTTCTGTTAAACTAAGTAAAGTTAAACAGGCGGTGATATTATGAAAAAATCAAAATATGTTGACCCTATGATCGGAACTGTCGGTGACGAGCAAAATGAAAGCTCTCACGGCGGCGGAAAGACCCATCCCGGTGCCTGTGTGCCCGGAGGAATGGTACAGCTTTCGCCCGACACAATAACAGGCGGCGACAACGGCACAGGATACAACTATTGCAACAACACAATTGAGGGCTTCAGCTTCAACCATATGAGCGGAATCGGCTGGTACGGCGATCTGGGCAATATTCAGATTATGCCCGTTACAGGCGAAACGGATTTGCGCTCAGGCAGTAACCGGGAAGTACCTTTCGAAAAAGGAACGGAGGGCTGGAAATCCGCGTTTTCTCACGAGGAAGAAACTGCCGCAGCAGGCTATTACTCCGTAAAGCTTCAGAAATACAATATTTTTGCCGAGGCAACCGTGGCTCAGCACACAGGTATGCTTCGCTTCACTTATCCCGAAAAATCCGATGCAAGAGCAATTTTTAATTTTTCACGAAGAATCGGCGGCAAGGCCGACTTTGAAAAAATTGAAATTATAAACAACCGCAGAATTGAGGGCACAATCGTCTGCACCCCTGCAGGCGGCGGCTTCGGCAGAGGACACGGAGGAATTTTTTACAACCTTTCTTTCGTGTGTGAATTCTCCCACCCTGCGGAAAAAATGCAGTTCTTTTCAAACGAAGAGCTGAAATCCCCCGATCTCACTTATTTTGAGCACGAGGATGCAGGCCTGGTTGTTCATTTCGGCAATAGCCTTTCCGAGCCCGTTAAAATCAAGTGTTCAATTTCTTACGCTGATCTTGACGGTGCAAAAAACAATTTCGGTGAATTTGACGGCTTTGATTTTGACAAAATGAAATCAGAGGCAGAAAACCGCTGGGAAAATGTTTTTGACTGTGTGGATGTTGATGGCAGTAACGAGACAGATTTGAAGATTTTCTATACCTGCCTTTACCACACTCTTCTTGACCCCCACGAGGCGGCAGACGTTGACGGCAGATTTGCCCTTAACCACAAAATTGTCAAGGCTGAAAATTATACCCACCGCACTCTTTTCAGCGGATGGGACGTTTACAGAAGCGAGTTCCCCTTGCTGTCTATTATCCGCCCCGATATGGTGCGCGACGAGGTTTGCTCACTGCTGAGAATTGCAGAAGAAAACAACTCATCCTTCCCCCGTTGGGAGCTGATGAACATCGACGCAGGCTGTATGGTTGGCGACCCCGGTCTGATTGTGGTTGCCGATGCGTATGTTAAAGGAATAAAGACCTATGACGACGATAAGGCCTACGAAATTGCAAAAGCATCAAGCCTTGTAAAAAAGGAGCTTTTCGGAAAAGAGTTTCACTCAATCCGTCCTGATTGCGACCAATACAAAAAAGATGCATTTTCTCCCAAAAGGCTCAGCGACACCCTTGAATATCTTCTTGCCGATTACACAATGTCACGCTTTGCAAAGGCAATGGGTAAAACGGAGGATGCCGAATATTTTGAAAAAAGAGCAAAACGCTACGGCGAAAACTTCAAGCCTTTTCTCCGCTTTATGGCGCCGAGAAAAGAAAACGGCAAATTTATGTTTATCTACGGCAAATATGACGATAACTGCTGCGTTGAAAGCAACATTTTTCAGCAGTCCTGGTTTGTGCCTTACGATGTAAAAGGTCTCAGCCGCCTTATGGGTGAAAAGAGAACGATCAAGCTTTTGGAAAAATTCTTTAAAAAAGCAAAGCTTGAAGCCTTGTGGAGCAATGACTACAACCACTCAAACGAGCCTTGCCACAATATTACCCATTATTTCAGTATTTTGGGTCTTCCCCACCGCACACAGTATTGGACAAGAAGAGTGCAGAAGGAGTCATACCGCACAGGTGCATTCGGATTTTGCGGAAATGAAGACGTAGGTCAGCTTTCAGCATGGTATGTGCTGTCGGCATTGGGCTTTGCCCAGGTATGCCCCGGCTATGATGCTTATTTTATCAATACACCTCTTTTCAAAAACGCAACAGTTAAGCTCAACCCGGAATATCATTCCTGCGCTGTGGCAGAAGCCTTGAAAATTAACTGCGATAAAGACCCTCTAGAATATCCCTACATAAAGAAAGTTATCTTCAACGGCGAAGAAATAAAAACAGCATACCTGACCTACGGTAAGCTTACCGAGGGCGGTACGCTGAATTTTGAGCTTTCAAAAGAGCCTTGCGAAACAGCACTTAACGAAGTGCCCGAAAACTTCTTTTAAAAGGAGACAGCACAATGTTTGATGAAAAAAGATTCCAAAAGGTTTATTCCCAGGGAATGGGTTCAACGGAAATCTGGGTTGATAAAGAAACAGGTGTAAATTATTTGTTTCATCAAAGCGGATATGCAGGGGGCTTGACAGTTTTGCTTGATAAATACGGTAAGCCCGTTATAACTCCTGTTACGGAATAAAGCTGTTTGGAGGCGGCGGTATGTATCGCGAATTGCTTGAAAAGCTGACAATCGGTCATAGATGGGCGAGACTGCAGAAGCCCTGCCCCGAAGACAAAATCGTTTCGGCAGAAAAATATGTTGGCTTCACTTTTCCCGATGAATTGAAGAGTTTGCTCAGGGAAACAAACGGTGATGGTTGGTTTCTTCTTTCGGCAGAAGAAATTATCAGCAAAGCCAAAACCAACAGGGAAGTTTTTCCCGAGTACCTTGACGAGGATGAATTTGAAGAAAAGGTCAACAGATTTGTTTTCTTTGCCACAAACGGTTGCGGAGACTATTACTGTTACCGCGTTCTTCCAAACGGAAAAACCGACGACAGCGCAATTTACATCTGGGAACATGAGCTTTTTGAAGCACGAACGGTTGCCGAAAATATTGAAGATTTAATAATCAAATATTATAACAGCCAAATATAACAAAACAGCGGAGTGAAGGCACTCCGCTGTTACTTTTATGCTTTTGAAATATACTGGCAATAAACGTAGATGTTTTGAATTTTCTTTGCCTGACATCCGTAGGCCGTTTCAATAATCGGCTGAGTTTCTGAGGGGGTGACGTATGTCTTGAACACTATTGCGTCCTGACCTGAGCGCATATTGGTAAATTTTTTGTATGGGTAATGCGCGCCGTTAATGTCAAGATATTTGAAAACAACCTCTTCAAGAGGGTCGCCGCAGAAACAACGGACAACATCGTCTTTTTCGTGCATTTCAATTATGGCCTTTGCCTCTTCAAAGGTGAGCATAGTGCTTTTAAATTCACCTTCATTAACAACCTGACTCATAGATGCGTTATCCAATAACAACAACGGTAATTCGTGATTTGACATATTCATGCCTCCCTTTGTGAATTATCAACAAAATTTATTGATTAACCAAATTATAACTGTTTAAAACGCTAATGTCAATAGAAATTTAATTTTTTTATGCAAACAAAAACGCCACGGTTTCCCGTGGCGTTGATTTTAGCTTAAATCAAATTATGCAAGCTCTGCGAAATATTTGATTGTGCGAACCATCTGGCTTGTGTAGCTGTTTTCGTTGTCGTACCAAGAAACAACCTGTACCTGATATGTGTCGTCGTCAATCTTAGCAACCATTGTCTGTGTTGCATCGAAGAGTGAGCCGTAACGCATACCGATTACGTCTGAAGAAACGATGGGCTCTTCGTTGTAGCCGAATGAGTCATTAGCAGCAGCCTTCATAGC
>JAGBHX010000167.1 GCA_017935265.1 Clostridia bacterium
ATGTTGACTCAAAGGGTAACTTCGGTAAAGCGTATTCACGCGATATGCAGTGGGCGGCCTCACGTTATACAGAGGCAAAGCTCGATAAAATTGCCGCAGAGCTTTTTAAGGATATTGACAAGGATACGGTAGATTTTGTTGATAACTACGACAACACAATGCTTGAGCCTACGCTTCTTCCCGTCAGCTATCCGTCAGTTCTTGTAAACGCTAACACAGGTATTGCTGTTGGTATGGCAAGCTCAATCTGTTCCTTCAACCTTACCGAGGTTTGCGAAACAGCAATCGAGCTTATTAAAAACCCTGACCACAATGTTGCCGATACGCTGAAGGCTCCCGATTTCATCGGCGGCGGCAAGCTGGTTTATGACCGTGACCAGATGGAGGAAATCTATCGCACAGGCCGCGGCGGCTTCAAGGTCAGAGCTGTATATAACTATGACAAGGAAAATAAGTGTATCGAAATTACACAGATTCCGCCCACCACCACTGCCGAAGCAATTATTGACAAGGTTATTGAAAAATACAAATCAGGTGCAGTTCGTGAAATTTCCGACATCCGTGACGAAACAGACAAAAACGGTCTCAAAATCACAATTGACCTCAAAAAGGGTGTTGACCCCGATAAGCTGATGCAAAAGCTCTACAAATCAACGCCTCTTGAAGATACCTTCTCCTGTAATTTCAACGTTCTCATCGGCGGTGTTCCCAGAGTTCTCGGTGTTAAAGAGCTTCTTGAAGAATGGCTTGCATTCCGCACCGAATGCGTAAGACGCCGTGTTTACTTTGACCTTACCAAAGCCAAAAACAAGCTTCATCTTTTGCAGGGTCTTCAGAAAATTCTTCTTGATATTGATAAGGCCATTGCCATTGTCCGCAACACCGAGGAAGAAAGTGAAGTTGTTCCCAACCTTATGATTGGCTTCGGTATCGACGAAATTCAGGCGGAATACGTTGCAGAAATCAAGCTCCGCCACCTCAACAGAGAGTATATTCTCAAACGCTTGCAGGATATTGAGCAGCTTATTAAGGATATTGAAGATATGGAAAATATCCTTTCTCATAAGTCAAGAATAAAGAAGATTATCGTAAATGAGCTTACTGAGGTTGCCAAAAAATTCGGCAAGCCCAGAGCCACCGAAATCTGCTTTGCAATGGACATCAGCTTTGAAGAAGGGGAGGAGGAAGAAATTCCCGATTATCCCGTTACTCTTTTCTTCACAAAAGAGGGCTATTTCAAAAAAATTACGCCTCAGGCACTTCGCACAAGCGGTGAACAAAAGCTCAAGGAGGGTGACGAAATTATCGCCACCGTTGAAACCACCAACAAGGCCGAGCTTCTTTTCTTCACCAACAAGTGTCAGGTTTACAAATCAAGAGCCAATGATTTTGATATGGGTAAGGCCAGCGTGCTTGGTGATTTTGTGGCCTCAAAGCTTGATATGGATGAGGGCGAAACCGCAATTTCAATGGTTGTGACCACTGATTATTCAGGTTATCTTCTCTTCTTCTTTGAAAACGGACGAGTTGCCAAGGTGGATTTGTCAGCTTACCAGACAAAAACCAACCGCAAGAAGCTTATTAAAGCATATTGTGAAAAGTTCCCTCTTGCCACAATGCGCCACATCACCGCTGATTGCGATTTGGTGCTTCAGTCCTCCGCAGGCAGACTTCTTCTCATCAACACAGGCGCAATTTCACCCAAGACCACCAAGGATACTCAGGGTATCTGTGTATTCACTATGAAAAAGGGTCACACTCTCATCAACGTGCGTGATTATGTTCAGGGTGAGTTTGCAAAGCCGTACAGATATAAGACCAAAAATCTTCCCTCAACGGGGGCACTTCCCAGCGCAGAGGATGCAGGCGAACAGCTTTCAATGTTATAATAAAAAACCGTTTGTGCAGAACTTTCCGCCCAAACGGTTTGCGGAAAGTCTGCAAACGCCCGTTGACCTGTCCGCAATAATTATGTTATCCCGCAATACGGATATTATTATTGGTAAAAATTTTAAAAAACTATTGCTTTTTTATCCTCGTTGTGTTAATATACCTTAGTAAAAATCTAACGGAGGTCTATGTTATGTCAGTTTGGCAGTATATTATCGGCGCAGCTATCATTCTTGTTTGTGTAGGTTTGATATTTTTAGTTCTTATGCAGGAGAGTCGTTCAGCAGGTCTTTCAGGCGCAATCGCCGGCGGTGCTGATACTTTCTTCGGCAAGGGCAAAAGCAAGAGCAGAGAAAAGGTGTTTGAAAAGCTCACCAAAATTCTTGCAGTTGTTTTCTTTGTACTTACCTTAGGCGCAACAGTGCTCTTTATGTTTATGTATTAATTAAATTCAGCCCTGCCTTCGGGTGGGGCTGTTTTGTTTTTAAGGTGACGAATATGCTTAAAAATTATATCTGGGATTTTGACGGTATGCTCTTTGACAGCTATCCTCATATTACCGCCGCATTTGAAAAAATGATGAAGGATAACGGTGTCACCGTTGACTATGCCGAAACCAAGCGTATGCTTGAAATCAGCTATGCCACAGCTTATGATTATTATCAGACCACTGATGAGCAAAAAGAGCTTTTCAGAAAGTATGAACACGATTTTGATATGGAGCCCATTGCCGTTCCCTTCAAAAACACGGTTGAAACGCTGAAAAAGGTATGCGAAAAGGGCGGCAGAAATTTTCTTTATACTCACCGCGGTGCAAGTGCTTTTTATTATCTTAAAAAATACGGTGTTTACGACTTGTTCAGTGATTTTGTTACCTCCGAAAACGGATTTCCTATGAAGCCGGCACCTGATGCAGTGCTCCATATCGTTGCAAAAAATAATCTTAACAAAAATGAAACCGTTATGATAGGTGACCGTGAAATTGATGTTATGTCGGGCAAAAACGCCGGCACATTGGGTTGCCTTTTTACCATTGCAGAAAAAGAAACACAAGCAGATTTTGTTGTGAATGATATTATTGAAGTTCTTGATTTGGAGGTATAGCTATGAAATTCGGAGCGTGTGCAGGCCCTGACAGACTTCTGAGTGCCGTTAAAGCAGGGTGCGATTTTGTTGAGTTCAACGCAAAGGATGTAAATAATTACTCTCAGGAGGATTTTGAATCCGCGCTTAATCTTATAAAGGAACACAGAATCAAGGCTGAAGCAACCAATTGCCTTTTTCCCGGTGCAATTGCAATTTCGGGCAAGGGCTTTGACGCTGAAGTTATCGGTGATTATACTGACCGTCTTTTTTTCAGACTGGCTCAGCTCGGAACGGAGGTTTCAGTTCTCGGCAGCGGTGCGGCAAGAAGTATTCAGCCCGGGGAAGAACCTGCCGAATGTATGGAACGTTTTTATAAGGCGATATATATAACAGCCGAAAATGCAAAGAAAAACGGCATTGCCGTTGCCCTTGAGCCATTGAGAAGTGCTGAATGCAACATTCTCAACACCGTAGAAAAAGCGGCTGAAATTTGCAAAGCTGTGGGTCATTCTTCTGTGGGCATCAACCCCGACCTTTATCATATGTACTGCGAAAACGAGCCGTTTGAAAACCTTGCAAAATACGTTGAATACATAAAGCATATTCACGTAAGCGACTATAAAAACCGCATATACTCAACCCCTGACGACGGTTGCGAATATTCACGGATATTCAAAATTCTCAGTGATGCAGGCTACAGCGGCAGAATTTCGCTTGAAGCCCACACAGACGATTTTGAAGCCGATTGCCGTCAGGCACTTGCCGTTTTAAGAAACGCATTATAATTTCAAGCACTTCACTTTTGTGGAGTGCTTTTGCATATATACCTATTATTGTTATTGAAAACCTATAAACCCTGTGATATAATAGGTTTTAGATAAAATTATGAATTATCGGTGATTTTTATGATGATTTCAACCAAGGGCAGATATGCCCTGCGAGTGATGATTGAGCTTGCCGAAAGGTATGACGAGGGCTTTGTTTCTCTCAAATCTGTGTCCGACAATCAGCAGATTTCTGAAAAATATATGGAAAGCATTATTTCTCTGCTTGTTAAAAACGGACTCGTTGAGGGTGTGCGCGGCAGAGGCGGCGGATACAAGCTTACCCGACCTGCCGAAGAATATTCCGTCGGCTCAATTCTCACAATAACCGAGGGCACTCTTGCGCCCGTTGCCTGCCTTGAAAACGGCGACGGTGACTGCGTGCGCTCATGTGAATGTAAAACCCTGCCCATATGGCAAAATCTTGATAAAATAATTAACGACTATCTTGAAAGCGTAAAGCTTTCGGATTTGATAAACAGGTGATATTATGCCGCGAATTTATAATTCAGCCGATGAGCTCATCGGCGCAACTCCGTTGCTGAGATTAAACAACATTGAAAAAGAGCTTTCCCTTAAAGCAAAGCTTCTTGCAAAGCTTGAATTTTTGAATCCTGCAGGCTCGGTTAAAGACAGAGTTGCCAAAAAGATGCTTGACGATGCAGAGCTTTCAGGCAAGCTCAGATCTGATTCCGTAATCATTGAGCCCACCTCGGGCAACACGGGTATCGGTCTTGCCGCTGTTGCCGCCGCAAGAGGATACAGAGTGATTATTGTTATGCCCGACACAATGAGCCTTGAGCGCCGCCAGCTTGTAAAGGCATACGGTGCGGAGCTGGTGCTCTCAGAGGGCAGTGAGGGAATGACGGGTGCAATCAGAGAAGCAGAGCGTCTTAACAGGGAAATTCCTCACAGCATTATTGCAGGGCAGTTTGTTAACCCCTCAAACCCCTTGGCACACAAGGAAACCACGGGCCCCGAAATCTGGGCAGATACCGACGGTGAAGTGGATTTCTTCGTTGCCGGTGTGGGCACGGGCGGAACGATAACGGGCACAGGGGAATACCTCAAAGAAAAAAATCCCAAGGTAAAGGTTATTGCCGTTGAGCCTGCCGATTCAGCCGTTCTTTCGGGCGGTGAAGCAGGTGCACACGCCCTGCAGGGCATCGGCGCAGGCTTTGTTCCCGAGGTGCTCAATACAAGCGTTTATGATGAAATTGTCACCGTCACCAAAGACGATGCCTATACCCTCGGCAGAATGTTGGCCGCTAAGGAGGGCATTCTTGTTGGTATTTCTTCGGGTGCGGCATTAAAGGGTGCAGTTGAAATTGCACAAAGACCTGAAAATGAGGGCAAAGCAATCGTTGTCCTTTTGCCCGACACAGGTGCAAGATACCTTTCAACAGAAATGTTTTCGGAGTGAATATGAACTTTTCAGATATTATAAACCGATTAAAACTTAATAGAGATTTGCCCGACGGCGAGCTGAAATTTCTCATTTCTTCCGACGAAGCCAACGAGCAGTTGGCCCTTGCCGCCGATGAAATCAGGCGCGCAAATTACGGCGAAGACGTTTATATCAGAGGGCTTATTGAATTTTCAAATTACTGTAAAAATAACTGCTATTATTGCGGAATCCGTTGCGGCAACACAAAGGCGGTGCGCTACCGTCTGACAAAAGCCGATATTATGGAATGCTGTGCTCAGGGGTATAGCCTCGGCTTTCGCACCTTTGTTTTGCAGGGTGGGGAAGACCCCCATTTCACCGACGAGGTGATGTGCGACATAATTGCCGAAATCAGGCAGAATTATCCCGACTGTGCCATAACTCTTTCTGTGGGTGAGCGAAGCCGTGAAAGCTATCAGGCTTATTTCAACGCAGGTGCAAACCGTTTTCTTCTTCGCCACGAAACTGCAACCGACGACCATTACCGCCGCCTGCACCCGAAAAATCTGAGCCTTCAAAACCGCAAGCAATGCCTTTTTGATTTGAAGGAAATCGGCTTTCAGGTGGGTTCGGGCTTTATGGTCGGCTCACCTTACCAGAGTGACGATAACCTCCTTGCCGACCTGCGATTTTTGCAGACTTTACAGCCGGATATGATTGGCATAGGCCCGTTTATCCGCCACGAGGACACACCTTTTGCAACCTTTGACAGCGGTGATTTATATAAAACACTGCGTCTTGTTTCAATTCTTCGCCTTATGTTTCCTTATGCGCTGATTCCCTCTACCACCGCCCTTGGCACAATTCACCCTCAGGGGCGCGAAATGGGGCTCAGAGCAGGTGCAAATGTTGTTATGCCAAACCTGTCACCAAAACGTGTCAGGGAACTTTATATGCTCTATGACAACAAAATCAGCACTGACGAAGAAGCTGCAGAAAGCGTTGACAAACTAAAGAAAAAAGTTGTTTCCGCAGGCTACAGGGTTGTAACTGCCCGCGGAGACGTTAAAAAGGAGAATTAAAATGAGCAACAAGTGGAATTTTTATACCTCCAATGAAATAATCCCTCAGGGCTGGCTCAGAAATCAGCTTCGTATTCAGGCTGACGGCCTGAGCGGAAACCTTGACAAAATATGGCGCGACGTCAGGGACAGCTCATGGATTGGCGGCGACGCCGACGGCTGGGAGCGTGTGCCTTATTGGCTTGACGGATTTATTCCTCTTGCGTATCTTCTGCGTGATGAAGATATGATAGAAAGAGCCAAAAAATATATTGATGCGATTATTTCTTATCAGCGCCCCGACGGTTGGATTTGCCCTTGTGACGATGACAAGCGCGGTGAATACGACACTTGGGTTGTGCTCCTCATTTCAAAAGTTTTCACCGTTTATTACGAGTGTTCGGGTGATGAAAGAATCCCCGATGTGCTTTACAAAACCCTCAGAAATTACTACGACTTGCTTAAAAACGGCGAAATCAAGCTTTATGACTGGGGCAAATACCGCTGGTTTGAGGGCTTCATTGCAATCAACTTTCTTTATGGCAAATATAATGAAGAATGGCTTGTTGACCTTGCAAAAATCCTCAAACAGCAGGGTGCCGATTATAATGAAGAATCTTCCGCATGGAAGCGTCCTCTCAACAAATGGACCTTCGGCACTCATATTGTCAACATCGGTATGATGCTCAAATCTCAGGCTGTTTCCTGCGATATTCTTGGTGAAGAGTATGATGATGAAGCCGAAAAATTACATAAAATTCTCTCGGATTACAACTCAACCCCCGTCGGACTTTTCACAGGTGATGAGTGTCTTTCGGGGCTCAGTCCCATTCAGGGTACGGAGCTTTGCTCCGTGGTTGAGCAGATGTATTCTTATGAGCATCTTTTTGCCCGCACAGGTGAAGCAAAATGGGCTGACCGCCTTGAAATGCTTGCCTTTAACGCATTGCCCGCCACAATCAGCGACGATATGTGGACCCATCAGTATGTTCAGCTAAGCAATCAGATTGCCTGCGAAAAATTCCCCGGGAAATCTCTTTTCAGAACAAACGGACCCGAAGCTCACCTTTTCGGTCTTGAACCGAATTTCGGCTGCTGCACGGCCAATTTTAATCAGGGCTGGCCAAAGCTTGCGCTGAGCACATTTATGCACAGCGAAAATGAGGTTATCTGTGTTATGCCTGTGCCCTCACAGCTTAAAACAGCCGACAAAACTATCACCGTCACCACAAATTACCCCTTTGAAAACAGCGTGACTTACAGTGTTGAAGCAAACTGCGATTTCACTTTTACCGCGAGAATCCCGTCGTTTGCAACGAATGTTAAAATTAACGGTAATCAGGCAGAAAGCGGAACAGCTTCATTCGCAATCAAAGCAGGGGAGAACAAAAAAATCACCCTTACCTTTGAAGCAAAGCCGGAATTTATTAAGCGGCCGCACAATCTGTTCAGCGTAAAATGCGGCTCACTTGTGTTTTCTGTTCCCATTGAAACAGAGTATAAAATGCACGAATACATCGCCGACGGAGTGGAAAGAAAATTCCCCTATTGCGACTATGAATTGATTCCGAAATCAAAATGGAATTACGCCTATTCAAGTGAAATTTTAACCGCCGAAAGCAGGGGAGTGAGCGAAATTCCGTTCTCGTCAAAAAATCCGCCAATGGTTATCAAAGCCAAGGTTAAGGAAATTGAATGGGGTCTTGAAGACGGCTACGAAACCGTCTGTGCAAAGGTTCCCGAGTCCACCGCACCCATAAGCCCCGAGCAGGAAATTGAGCTCCACCCATACGCCTGCACAAAGCTGAGAATGACCGAGCTCCCCAAAATATAACAAAAGCCTCAGACTGTCACTAAGATAGTCTGAGGCTTTGTAGTTATGACACGAATTTTCTTATAACGTCGGATAATTTTTGTAATAAGAATTATTGTGTTTCGTTATCGCTCGCCATAGTGGTGTACTTTGCTCTTCGTTTGCGTGATTTGTTGAGCCTTGAAATCCAAGGATACTGTGTGTGCTTGAGATACATATGAGTTCTGAACCGTTCCCAAGCGTTATCAACTTCGGGGTGATGAGCGTGATCAATTCCGAGGTCTTCACGAAAGAAAGCGTTGACATCTCTTCGGGATTTGCGTGACAATTTTAGTTCAGGGGTTTCGGCTATTTCCTGCTTAATTTTTGCATTTTCTTGTTCCATAATTTCTTTGAGTGCCAGTTTAAGAACATCTTCAAATACCATAATATCACCTTAATAAAAAAAGCGTGTAACCGAAGTCACACGCCTAAAAACGCACGACTCTTTCGGTTGCGACACCTTTTCAGCACAAAAAATGATATGAAAACAGAGTATGCGTTTTTATCAGGGATAAAAACCATACCATTTTTCGTGCCTTATTCTATTGGTGTCGCAAAAGTATTATACCATACTTCATCTGCAAATTCAATATCAAGTTAGCGGATTGAAAATTAACTGCATTTGAGATTTTATTTCAAAAAAATAAAGACCCCAATCTGATGATTGAAGTCTTTATTTGGTCGAGCGGGTGGAGATAAATCCGAACCTTCATTATAGAATTTTTTCATTTCATCAAAGGTGATAATTTTAGTTCCTTCTTTGTAGTTGAGTGCTATTTCGATGCCGTTATCCATTACATACACTGAGTTTACAAATGCATCGAAGAACATTCGCTTATAATCTAATGATGTTATATCAAGACTTTTCATTTTATTGAACCACATATAAAGCATATCTTCATTGATTTTAGTGCGTTCTAATTCTTCCATAGCAAGCTGTACTTCAATATCTTCTTTTCTTGCTTCAAGCTCTTCAAGTCTTTGCTTTGTAGAGGATGTGTATATGCCATCCTGAATGGCATCAAGCATATTACGAATTCTCTTATCAACTTCAGACAGCTCTCTTTTCAACATCGGCAAAAGAGTGTTGTCTTTTTTGCTTTCTGAAATAATAGAAGAAATCAGATTTTCTATATATTCATCGTCCTCTAACACGCTTTTGGCATATGTCAGAACTTCATCTTCAATCCAATCTTTACGAATAGCTCTTCTTTTGCACCCCTTATGTCTTTTGGCATTTGAACATTTATAATAATGATATTTCCTTGATGTGTGGCTTGTACCGCTTTCACCTGCCATAGGCGATTTGCAATCAGCACAGAATATTTTTGTTGTAAGAAAATAATCATCTTCAGCTTTGTGTTTTGCAGGAGCTTTTTTATTAGTTTTAAGTCTTTCCTGTACAGCATCAAAAAGTTCAATAGGTACAATGGCAGGAATGCCACCGGGAGTAACAATATCCTTATAATG
>JAGBHX010000168.1 GCA_017935265.1 Clostridia bacterium
ATTATGGCAGGGCTCAATATGGCTCTCAGATTAAAGGGCAAAGAAACGGTTACATTTCCCGATTTTTCAATGATTGGCGCACTCAGCCGATATATAAGCAACCCCACGGTTAAGGATTTTCAGCCCATGGGTGCCAATTTCGGCGTGTTGCCGCCACTTCCCGAAAAAATAAAAGATAAAAAATTGCGTTATGAAACGCTTTCTCAGAGAAGTATGGACTACATGAGAAAGGAGTGTGCAAAATACAATGAAATTTGAAGAATTACAGAATAAAATCGGCTACTGCTTCAAAAATGAAGCCTTGCTTGAAACAGCTTTGACTCATTCCTCTTATGCCAACGAAAACGGCGGCTCCAGGGTAGAAAGCAACGAGCGTCTTGAATTTTTGGGCGACTCGGTTTTAGGCATCATCACAGCCGAAAACTTTTATATGAATTATAAAACCTTGCCTGAGGGAGATTTAACAAAGCTCCGCGCGGCAACCGTTTGCGAAAAAAGTCTGAGCGAATTTGCCCGTGAAATTGATTTGGGTAAATATCTGCTTCTCGGCAGAGGTGAAATCTGCACCGAGGGCTTCAAAAGACCGTCTATTCTGGCAGATGCCTTTGAGGCATTGATTGCCGCCATTTACCTTGACGGAGGAATGGATGCGGCAAAGGGATTTGTTTTGAAATACATAGATGAAGCAGTCAAAAAGCACAGAGGCTTCAAGGACCACAAAACGGTTTTGCAGGAGGTTATTCAGCGTAACCCCGGTGAAATTATCGAGTATGTTCTCGTTGGTGAAACAGGTCCTGACCACGACAAACGCTTTGAGGTTGAGGTGCATCTCAACTCAAACGTAATCGGCAGAGGAATCGGCACAAGCAAAAAGAAGGCCGAACAGCTTGCCGCCAAAGAGGCTCTGGAGCTGATGGGGCTTTGAAGCATATAACCGTAGGGCTGTTTGTGCCCCACAGGGGTTGCCCTCATCAATGCAGCTTCTGCAATCAAAAAAGCATTTCGGGGCAAATGAAAGAGCTGACCGCAGACGACGTTCATTCGGCCGTCAGCAAGGCTATGGAAAATCCAAGGCTGAAAAATGCTGAAATTGCGTTTTTCGGCGGAAGCTTCACCGCAATTGAAAGGGGATATATGCTCTCTCTTTTGCAGGCGGCGGCAGGATACATTGACGGTGACAAATTCAAGGGGATCAGGATTTCCACCCGACCCGATTGCATTGACGGTGAAATCTGTGCCCTCTTAAAGAATTATAAGGTTACTGCTGTTGAGCTGGGCGCTCAGAGTATGAGCGACGAGGTGCTTCGTCTCAATCAAAGAGGACACACCGCGCAGGATGTTGCTGATGCGGTAAAAATGCTCAAATCCTACGGCTTTGAAGCGGGGCTTCAGATGATGACGGGGCTTTACGGCTCAGACGGCAAAGAAAGCCTTGAAACGGCAAAAAAAATCATTGCTCTTTCACCCGATACGGTGAGAATTTACCCCACGGTTGTGCTTGAAAACACCCGTCTTGCAGAGCTTTTTGAAAAAGGGGAATACATTCCACAAAGCGTGGAAGAAGCAGTTGACATCTGCTCACAGCTGCTGATGATGTTTCATAAGGCTCAGATAAAGGTTATCCGCGTGGGTCTTCACTCGGGAGGCAATGTGGAAGAAGGCTTCGTGGCGGGGGCATATCACCCGGCCTTTAAGGAGCTTTGCGAAAGCAGAATTTATTATAATCTGATTCTTGATGAATTGAAAAATAAGAATGTGACCCAATGCACCGTTTTTGTGCCGCAAGGGGCTTTGTCACAAGCTCTGGGGCAGAAAAAACAAAACTTGATTTTGCTTGGTGAAAAAGGTTATAATCTTTCCATAAAAGAAAACAGGGATTTGAAAAAATATCAGATTCTTATAAAGGAATAAAGCTATGATACTTAAAGCACTTGAGATGCAGGGGTTCAAATCGTTCCCCGACAAAACCGTTTTTAATTTTAATAACGGAATTACTGCTGTTGTAGGTCCCAACGGCTCAGGCAAAAGTAATATTGCCGATGCTGTGCGTTGGGTTCTCGGCGAGCAGTCAACCAAAAATCTCCGCGGTTCCAAAATGGAAGATGTTATTTTCGGCGGCACCAAAATCCGCAAGCCCCTCGGCTTTGCGGAGGTTACCTTGCGCCTTGATAACAAGGACCGTTCTTTAAACTGCGACAGTGATGAGGTTGCCGTTACCAGAAGATACTACCGTTCGGGCGAAAGTGAATACCGCCTCAACGCAGAGGCTGTCCGCCTTCGAGACATTCACGAATTGTTTATGGACACGGGTCTCGGCCGTGACGGTTATTCAATGGTCAGCCAGGGCAGAGTTGCAGACCTTATTTCATCCAAATCAGGTCAGCGACGCGATATGCTTGAAGAGGCGGCAGGTATTTCTCACTACCGCTACCGCAGAAGTGACGCTAACCGCAGACTTCAGCAGGCAGAAGAAAATATGGTGCGTCTGCGCGATATTCTTTCAGAGCTTGAAAGCCGTGTAGGACCTCTTAAAATTCAGAGCGAAAAGGCTCAGAAGTTTTTGGTGCTTGCCAAAGAAAAGAAAAATCTTGAAATCGGCTTGTGGCTTCACACAATCGAATCCTCTAAGAAAAAGCTCAAAGAGCAGGAGGATAAGCTTTCTATTGCCAAGGCTCAGTATGATGACGTTGAAAACCAGCTTGAAGCTATCCGTGATGAAATGGATTCCGCTGTTGCCGCAGGTCAGGATATTAACGTAAGAATTGAAGAAATCCGCAAAAACCGTCAGCTCTGGGAAGAGCAGGCCGCTCAGAAGGAGTCGGTTATTGCGGTTGAAAAGAATACAATTGAGCACAATCTCAACACCGTTGAACGCCTTAAAAAGGACGTAAGCGAAGCCACCGATACAGAGCAGTCACTTGAAAATCAGCTTCGCGAGGGTACAGAGATTATCGAAAAAATCCTTGCAGACATTTCTGCAAAAAAAGCGGAGCTTGACTCAGCTAATGCCAAAATAAATTCAGTAAAGCTTGAAAATTCCGAGTTTGCCGAAAAGCAGGCAGAAATTTCACAGAAAATTGCTGACCTCACCAACGCAATTGCCGAAAAAAGAATTGACGAAACAACAGCCGTTTCATCAATTGAAGAAATTTCAGCCCGAATTGCAAATATCAACGGTGTTCTCACCTCAAGGGCAGACTACGTCAATCAGCTTACCGAAAGTGCTGAAAAATGCTCTGCCGAGCTTGAAGAAATCAAAGCTAAGGCTGCCGAAATTGCAAATGCCGTTGCAGGCTATAATATGAGAGTTCAGTCAAGAAGCGAAAAGGTGCAGAGCCTCAAAGCTGAAATTGACGCGAAAACTCTTGAAATTCATCAGAAAACAGGCCGAATCCATATCCTTGAAGATATGGAAAAGAATATGGAAGGCTATTCCGGCAGCGTTAAGGCCGTTATCCGTGAGGGTAAGGGCGGCACTTTGCGCGGTATTCACGGCACACTTTCTCAGCTTATAAGCGTTAAGGGTGAATATGCCGTTGCGGTTGAAACTGCTCTGGGCAATGCCGTGCAGAATATCGTAACAGACGATGAAAACGATGCAAAACGCGCTATCAACTTCCTCAAGGAATCAAAGGGCGGTCGTGCCACATTCCTGCCCCTTACATCTGTTAAGGCTAAGGAATTTACGGAAAAGGGTCTTGACGATTGCTACGGTTTTGTGGATATGGCAGACAAGCTTCTTGATTATGACCCGAAATACAGTGAAATTATTAAATCCCTCCTTGGCAGAACTGCCGTTGCAGAGGATTTGGACAGTGCCGTTTCAATGGCAAAAAGATATTCCTACCGTTTCAAGATTGTTACTCTTGACGGTCAGGTAATCAATGCAGGCGGTTCAATCACCGGCGGTTCGCGTGGCCAGAACGCAGGCATTCTCAACCGTGGCAATGAAATTGACAAGCTCAATTCAGCCGTTAAAAAGGCTCAGGAGGACATTGATTCGGTCAAGGCAGAATACAAGCGTCTGAGTGAAGAGCTGGCTCACGCTCAGGCAGAGCTTGACGCTTCTCAGGCTGACCTCGCAAGAGCTCAGGAGGATATTATCCGCAAAGAGAGTGAATATGAGCTTGTTCAGGGCAAGCTTGACACGGCTAATGCCGCATTGGAAGAGCTTCGCAGAGAAAAGCACCGTTCATCTCAGCGCATAGCCGAGCTTGAAGAAATGAAGAGAGTTGCTCTCGGTGAAATTGAAAAGCTCAGCGAAGAAATGAAAGCTTTGCGCGATGATATGGACAGCGCCTCTCATTCCCGCGAGGAGCTTGAGGCCCTTAAAGAAGAGCTTGCACAGAAAGAAGCACAGATTAACCTTGACATTCTCGCTCTTGAAAAAGATGCTCAGGCTCGCCGTGAGGCTATGGAAATTCTCCGCAGCCGTATGGCAGGTCACGAGGGCAGAGTTGAAGACCTTAACAGCGAAATCAACTCAATTCTTGACATCAACAAAGAAATTGAAAATAGAATTGTTGAGCTTTCGGCAATTGCCGAAGAGCTTCACCGCCAAAGCAAAGAAGCAGGCGAGCAGATTGACGCTCTTAATCAGCAGCATTCAGACTGCGATGCAAGAGATGCAAAGCTTCGCATTGAGGAGCGAATGAAAACCGCCGAAAGAGAAAAAATCAGCGGTGAGCTTGCCCGTCTTGAGGAGCGTAAGCTCACAATGGAAAAACAGCTTGATGATGCCGTTAACAAGCTCTTTGACGAATATCAGCTCACCAAGCGTGAAGCAGAGGAGCTCAATATTGTCATTGAAGACCACGCTCAGGCAAACCGTCAGCTTCAGGAAATCAAGGGCAAAATCAGAGCCCTGGGCAACGTAAACGTTGGCGCAATTGAAGAATACGAAGAGGTTTCACAGCGCTACGAGTTTATGTCTGCTCAGCTTGAAGATATTGAAAAATCCCGTGCCGAGCTTGATAAGCTCATTAAAGAGCTCACCGACAAAATGTCGGAGCAGTTCAGAGAGCAGTTTGTTAAAATCAACTCCTTCTTCGGCGAAACGTTTGTTGAGCTTTTCGGCGGCGGCAAGGCAGAGCTTGTGCTTGAAAATGAGCTTGATGTGCTTGAATGTAACATTGAAATCAAGGTTCAGCCACCCGGCAAGAATGTTCAGAACATCGACCTTCTTTCAGGCGGCGAAAAGGGACTTTCAGCCATTGCACTTCTGTTTGCAATTCTTAAGGTTTCACCGGCACCGTTCTGTATATTTGACGAGGTTGAAGCCGCCCTTGACGATGTTAACGTAACACGCTATGCAAAGTATGTTCGCAGAATGACGAGAAACACTCAGTTTATTCTCATCACTCACCGCCGAGGCACAATGGAAGAAGCAGACGTTCTCTACGGCGTAACTATGCAGGAAGAGGGTATCTCAAAGCTTCTTGAACTCAAAACAGCAGAAATGGCAAAGAAGCTGGGCATTGCTTAATCAGTAAAGGGGGGATTTTTATCCCCCTTTTTAAATAAGGAGATTTGCTTATGAACAAAGTATATAAAACATCCACATTTATGCAGAAATGCACCGAAAAGTTTCCTCTTGAGGCAGATATTAAGTCCCTCGCCTGCGACGGTAAGGTTTTGTATGCCGCAGGAAATGACGGCCTTTTTAAGCTCTGCGACGGTCAATGGTTCGCCTGCGGTGAAAAAATGCCCTTCACTTGCGTTTATGCTTTTGGTGAAGCAGTTTATGCCGTCAGCGGCAAAACAGTTTATTCAGTGAGCGAAAATGACATTGAAAAGGTGCAGACCTTTGACGAAGAAATCACCGCTATGGGCGGCTCAACAAAGGCTTATATTCTCACCCCCGGCGCACTTTATAAGCAGGAAAACGGTGAATTTGTTTATGAGCAGGAAACAGAGTTTAACTGCTTCTGCCTTGACGAAAAAAAGGGCAAGGTTTGCATTGCAAACGAGCGTTCCGTTCAGCGCCTTGAGGGCAAGAGAAAATCCTGGAGATGTATTTTCCCCGAGCATTCAACAATGCCCGAAATCAAGGTTAATGCAATTGCCTTTGACAATATCGGCTACCTCTGGGTCGGTGCAGATGAAGGTCTTTTTATCTATGATTACAAAAGCGGCTGGTATTCTCACAAACAGCTTCCCGTTCTGCCCGAAGAAAAGATTTATGCAATCACATTCACCGCTGAGGGTAATGCCTTTGTGGGCACAGATGCAGGTGCAGTTCTTATTTCAATGGGCGGAGCAAAATATCTTCCTGCAATGAGATACGCTCTTGACACCGACGTGACTGCCGTTTGCGAAAAAGACGGTGTGCTCTACACAGGCACTAAAAACGGTGTTGTTAAAATCAGCTTCAAGGAAATGACCCTTGAAGAAAAGGCAGAATACATCTTTGAGCAGACAGAAAAATATTTCCCCCGTAAGGACGGCTTTGTGACTTCAATTACTGATATTGTTAACGGTGACATTGAAAAAAGCGCTCCTTCAAGAATCACCGACAATGACGGACTCTGGACACAGATGTATCTTTCGGCACTGTGTATGTGCTATGGGGTAACAAAAGACGAAAAGGTGCTTGCCGCTGCCCGACGCTGTAAGGATGCTATGCTTCTTCTCACCCGCGCAACAGGTATCAAGGGCTTCACCGCACGAGCAGTGCGTTACCCCGACGAAAAGGATTGGGGCAAGGGTCTTGAAACCCAGGATATCGGTCAGGAATGGCATCGCTCACCCGACGGCACTTATGAATGGCTCGGTGAAACCTCCTCAGACGAAATGACAGGTCACTATATGGGCTTCTCTCTTTATTATGACATCTGTGCCGATGAAGGCGAAAAGGCAGAAATCAGAGAAGCTGTGTGCGCAATCACCGACCATATTCTTGAAAACGACGGCTACCTTCTTGACTGGGATTCAAAGCCTACTACCTGGGCGTGCTGGAATGAGTACGCTCTTAATAACGACAGTATGTGGATGTGGGAAAAGGGTGTGAACTCCCTTGAAATGCTCAATTTCCTCAAAATCTCTTACCATATGTCAGGTGATGAAAAATATCAGAAGAAATATACAGAGCTTATTGAGGACCACCATTTCCTTATAAATGCTGCTTATCACAAGCGCGATGACGGACATATGTGCCACATTGACGATAACCTTGCAATGTGCAACACTCTTGCCTTCCTCCGCCTTGAAAAAGACCCTGCAATCAGAAGCTATATTCTTATGGGCCTGAAGCACCATTTTGATTATGAGCGCGTTGAAGTTAATCCATACTTTAACTTCCTTTACGGAGCGTTCACTTCACAGCCCTGCGATGTTGACGCAAGCGTAAAGGTGCTTGAGGATTATCCTCTTGAATTGCTTCAGCCTACAATAGTCAACAGCAAACGCAAAAATCTTGAATATGACGATGAGCCTGTCCGTTGGGGCGGTCAGCCGCGCCTTGCAAAGCCATTTGCCTGGGACGAAAGACCTTTTTCAAATCTCGGTCTCAATGCCTTCAGAATTGACGGTGAGCAGGCAGACGCAATGGCTCCTTCAGGCACAAGCTTCCTCTTCCCGTACTGGATCGGAAGATATTTCGGCGTGATTGAATAATCCTTGTGCAAAATTGGTGTAACCAAATATTTTTTAAAAAACTTTTGCACAGGGTTTTGCACAAGATTTGCCTGAAATCGCGAGGTTTTTAAGGTTTAAAACACAATGTGTTGTGGATTGATTTTTGTTGACAACTATTTGACAGATTTTCAACATCCCACTGTGCAAAACTATCTTAAAAAGAGTCAAATTTCCTCTTGACAACGGGGTATTTATACTGTATAATAACTGCCTGTAAAGAAAAAAACTTTACAGGCAGTTTGAAATTTTGCGAAGCGGTAGCCGCGCTTGCGGTGGGGCCGTTTTGTTATGTAGGAGGTGTGTTGTTCTTGGCAAAAAATCTTGATGTTATCATTTTAATAGATTTTTACGGAGATATGCTCACCGAGAAGCAACACGCTTTTTTAAACTACTATTACAACGATGATTTGTCTCTTTCCGAGATCGCCGCCAACGAGGGCATAACCCGTCAGGGTGTGCGCGATGCCATAAAGCGAGCTGAAGCACAGCTTAACGAAATGGAGCAGCGCCTCGGACTTGTGAGCCGTTTTGAAAGCATGAAAAGCGGTCTTGAAGAGATAATGACCTATGCCGACGAAATCGGCGAATATAACAGAACACATACTCTTTCCCGTGAGGTCAACGATTGCACCGCCAAAATCAAGGCGGTTGCCCAGACTCTCATTATGGAAGGGTGACAGGTGGTGAAATTCTATGGCATTTGAAGGTCTTTCCGACAGACTTGAAGCCGCATTCCAAAGAATGAAATCAAAAGGCTCTTTGACAGAAGCAGATGTTAAAGAGGTTATGCGTGAGGTCCGTATGGCTTTGCTTGAAGCCGACGTTAACTATAAGGTTGCCAAGGATTTCACAAAAGCAGTTACCGAGCGTGCCGTGGGTGAAAAGGTTATGGAAAGCCTCACTCCCGCACAGATGGTTATAAAAATCGTTAACGAAGAGTTAACTGCCCTTATGGGCGGAACAAAATCAAGGCTTGCAGTTGCAAATCATCCGCCAACGGTTGTTATGATGTGCGGCTTGCAGGGTTCGGGTAAAACAACCCACACAGCCAAGATTGCGTTAAGTCTCAAAAATCAGGGCCATCGTCCCTTGCTCGTAGCCTGTGACATTTACCGTCCCGCGGCTATCAAACAGCTTCAGGTTGTGGGTGAGCAGGCAGGTGTTCCCGTTTTTGAAATGGGTCAGATTAACCCCGTTGAAATTGCCAATGCGGCTATCAAGCTTGCAAAGGACCAGGGCTATGACTACGTCTTCCTTGATACGGCAGGCCGTCTCCATATTGACGAGGTTCTTATGGATGAGCTCAAAAACGTCAAGGCAAGCGTTCACCCTCACGAAATTCTTTTCGTTGTTGACGCTATGACAGGTCAGGACGCAGTTAACGTTGCCAAAACCTTTGATGATGCTCTCGGCATTGACGGCGTTGTGCTCACAAAGCTCGACGGTGATACCCGAGGCGGTGCGGCTCTTTCAATCCGTGCCGTTACAGGCAAGCCCATCAAATTCATCGGTCTTGGTGAAAAGCTCGGCGATCTGGACGTGTTCCACCCCGACCGTATGGCATCAAGAATTCTCGGTATGGGCGACGTGCTCTCTCTTATCGAAAAGGCTGAGATGGCACTTGACCACAAAAAGGCTGAGGAGCTTGAACAAAAGCTCAAGCAGAACAAGTTCGACCTTAACGACCTTATGGACCAGCTTGAACAGATTAAGCGTATGGGCTCAATCAAGGATATGCTTTCAATGATTCCCGGCGTAGGTAAGCAGATTAAGGATGTTGAGATTGACGAGGGTCAGTTTGACAAAATCAAAGCGATTATCCAGTCAATGACAGCTCAGGAACGCGAAAAGCCCGAAATCATCAATCCCTCTCGCAAGCGCCGTATTGCGGCAGGCTGCGGTCAGGATGTTGAGGCGGTCAACAAGCTTCTTGCTCAGCACAAAAATATGCAGAAAATGTTCAAAC
>JAGBHX010000169.1 GCA_017935265.1 Clostridia bacterium
ATGCAGGCTTTGACATTCACTTTGCATCCTTCTACCGCGGTGTTAACGAATACACCACTCCCAACTCAGAGTTTTTCTGGGAGAGCCCCGACGGAACAAGAATTTACGGTTCACGTCTTGCAAAGCGTCCCCGTTACAACCTCTGGTACATTGTTCAGCGCCCCGTTTACTACAACCAGTCAAACGAAAACAACCGTGATATGCTCTGGAACGACAACAACGGTGCTTTCAAATTTATTGACACAGAAAACGGCAAGCTCGACTATCAGTATACACATCCTTTCTATGAGTATCACAAAGAAAATATCAAAGCCCGCGGCGAGCAGGCTGTTAAAGAGCAGGACGGCGACTGGACAACTTCTCACCGTTTCTGGTCAGTAGGTCACGACTCCTCCTGCCCCGACGCAAGAGAAGTTCAGATGATTGCCGACCTTAACGAAGCTCTCCCCAACTGCGAGGTTTTCCACAGCACACTCAAGGAATTTGAGCAGGGCGTTATTGATGAGTTTGACGAAAACACACCCGTTCTCAAGGGCGAAATGCGCGAGCCTTTCACAAAGGGTAGCGTAAGCCCTATGATGGGTTGGATTGTTTCTGCAAGAACATACATCAAGCAGGACAACTTCGACACAGAGCGCAAGCTTCAGAATTATGCAGAGCCTATGGCTGTTTTTGCTTCATTCTGCGGTGCACCCTATCCTCAGAACTTCATTGACCTTTCATACAACTATCTTCTTCAGAACCACGGTCACGACAGCATCGGCGCCTGCGGCAGAGACATCGTTTATGAAGACGTTGTTTCACGTTTCCGCCAGTCTAAGGAGCTTTCAGTTTGCGTGTTTGAGCGTGCATTTATGGACGTTGCAGGTGACATCGACCTGAGTTCATTCTCAAAGGACGATGCCGCAATCGTTATCTTCAACCCCGCACCCTTCAAGAGAGACGAGGTTGTTAAGGTTATGGTTGAAATTCCCGCAGAGTGGAAGGCTGACAGCTTCAAGGTTACCGACAAAGACGGCAACGAGGTTAAATATCAGGTTCTTGCCACAAATATGAACAACGCTCAGATTATTCAGAACCCCAACGACGTTGCTAACGTTCTTCACACTCAGCAGTACACAATTATGCTTGATGTTAAGGATGTTCCCGGTATGGGCTACAAGACTCTCAAGGTTCAGCCTCTTTACAAGGTTCGCGCAAAGAACCCTGTTACAATGAAAAAGAGCGCTCAGGTTATGGAAAACGAGTATCTTCGTGTTACTCTTAATTCCAACGGTACTTACGACGTTCTTGATAAAGAAAACAACAGACTTTATTCTTCACTCGGTTACTTCAAGGACACAGGTGAAATCGGCAATCCTTGGGAGCATTTTGTTCCTGAAAACGATGAAACATTTACAACTCTTAACGAGAGAGCTAAAATCACTCTTCTCCACGAGGGTGAAATGAGCGTTTCATACAAGGTTGAAATTGACTGGGCATTGCCCGAAGGCCGTGCTATGGACGAAAAGACTCGCTCCAAGCACCTTAAGCCCTTCAAGATTGAAAACATTGTTACCCTCAAAAAGGGCGCTCGCTACCTTGAGGTTGAAACAACTGTTGACAACAAGTCAGAAGACAACTACTTCCAGGTTGCATTCCCCACATACATCAATGCAGAGTTTGTTCACGCTCAGGGTCAGTTTGACGTTCTCAAGCGTCCTGTTGCTAAGGTTGACTACTCACTTTATGATGAAATCCCCATGACTGAGCATCCTATGAACTCATTTGTTGATATTTCAGATAACGAATACGGTGTTGCACTTCTTAACACAGGCCTCAAGGCTTATGAAGCTGACGACGACGAAAACAACACAATGTATCTTTCACTTCTTCGTTGCTTCCCCCTTCGCATCTGCGTAACATCAGATATGCAGGATTACAGCGGAATAGACAAGGGCTCACAGTGCATCGGCAAGAGCACCTTCCGCTACGCATTTATGCCTCATAAGGGCGACTGGGAAGAAGGCAATGTCTGGGGCGAAAGCGAAGCCTTTAACCTCACATTCTCAGCAGCTCAGCTTGCTCCCACAGACCACGGTAAGAACGGTCTTGAGCATTCATTCATCGAGCTCAGCGACACAACTCTTAACATCAGCGCAGTTAAGAGAGCTGAAGACGGTGACGGTTGGGTAGTTCGTCTGTTCAACCCCTCTGACAATGCAAAAACTGCAAGAATCAGAGTTAACGGCGGTATTGCTCCCATCGAGAAGCCCCAGTCACCTGTTGAAAGACAGCTTGTTGAGTTTGAGCTTCCTGCTTACTCAGGCAACAAATGGGCAAGCGCAAAGCTTGTTTCTCTTGAAGAAAAAGAGATTTCAGACCTTGCAATCGACAACGACGGATTTGTTGAGTTTGAAATCACAGGCAAGAAGATTCTTACAATCAAATTTGCATAATCTGATAACATTTAACAGGCACAGCAAGTCAACTGCTGTGCCTGTTCTTGTAAAATCGGGATTTTTGTGATAAGATAAATAAGAGATTGAAAATGAAAACTGACGAGGAGAAACTCTATGAATAAAGCAAGAAAAGACCTTGATGAAAATAGTGTGCGTGTTATTAAAATAAGCAAGGAAGCTCTATTCGAATTTATATATGAGAATTTTATAGATGATGCGGAGATATTCTTTGATGTTAATTTATCAGATGTCATAAGCTCTTTTGATATCAATTTTGAGCGAGGAGAATTTATTTGCTGTGTTTCCAAGGCAGAGGATACAAACGGAAATGTTCTAAAATTACCTAAGGAAATCGATTTGCAAAATCTAATGGTAAATATTCCGGATACTACTGCAACAATGTTTGCTGATAATAGATACAAAGAGTTTACTAAGGAAGAATTGGTCAAGTTATCAAAGAAGGTATAATTTGGTTCTTTACATTTTATCTGACGGATAAAGACAGACATCAATCATAATCATAACCACCGGTTCAACCAGTGGTTTGCTCCACCCCTATAAGGGGTGATTACTGGCATTGACCCTAACAGGGGCTTCGAAATTTAGAAACGCATTACATTTTCAGCAGCCGCTCTCGTGCGGCTGTTTATTTTTGCTTACTTATTCTTGGTACCCGTGAACGGGTCTGTGTATTATTTGAAACTTATTTGGTCTGCTGCAAAATCTTCTTCAAGCTGATTCTTGATATATTCTGCTA
>JAGBHX010000170.1 GCA_017935265.1 Clostridia bacterium
ACTCTCAATGAAAGATTTAAGAACAGAAGGACAAAAGCTTTTTCACACCTTTATTGCACTTACGGTGATTACCGTAAGCTTTATGCTCATTGCTATGGGTGTTTTTGCTGCCAAGAACAACACCGCTATGATTGACGCGGGCATTACCCCTGCCATGATTTATGCACGGCGTGAAAGCAGGCAGATTTCGGTGCAGATTGGCGAAGCACTTTATGAAAACGCACCAAGAAAAGAAATTCCGCTGACGAGAATTGCAGAGTTAGCCCCTGCCCCCATCAACGGAATATACATTATCTATAAGAACATCGCTGAAATAATGTCCTAGTCTTTTCTTGAGAGAAAAATCACAACAGCGCCGTAAAGTGCGGCGGCACAAGGCCAGATTATCCATGTTGTATGCCAATCGGAAGAAATAAAGCTCCACGCCAGATAAGCCGCTACAACCACGGACCAATATACACCGGCAATTTTCTCGTTTTTCTTCACCGCTTCCTTTTTCTGCGGAGAATAATCACCCTGCTGCAAAAGCTTGTTAAAAGCATCACGGATCATACCTGCTTTGATAAACAGCACAACCGCTATGCTGACAATGGCAAAAAGAGCAAACACGCTTATGAGAACACCGCTCTCGCCGTCATCAAAAACGGCACAGATTATTGTCGGAATAATACTCACAATGCACAAAACCACTCCTGCTACAATGTAAGCAACAAAGGTTTTGTCGTGAGCGTTTTTGCTTTGTTTAACAAGCTCTGCCGCTTTGTTTTCCAGCAAAAACTGCTCCGAAGCAATGTGGTTATACTTGCCGAGATTTAAGCCTGAGCTGATAAACAGACCAACAGCAACCGCAACCATCACAAGAAACAGCGGAACGCCTACAGCCGCCACAATGTTTTCCGCCAGAGACAAAGCCTCCAGAAGAACAATCACACAAGGAGACATTATGCAAAGCATCACGCCAACAGCTATATTTGTTGAGTACTTTTTCACGGCACTGATATAATCGCTTGCTTCTTCGAGGGCAATTGTTTTCAATATCTGAGCAGGTGTTACTTTTTCGCATTCTGACATCTCGTTTTTAAGGAGATAATCTGTGCTCACACCAAAAATTTCACTCAACTTAATTATGCGGTCAAGGTCGGGAACAGATTCCCCTGTTTCCCATTTTGAAACCGATTGCCTTGAAACATCCAGTTTTTCAGCCAATGCTTCCTGTGACATTCCGTTTCTTTTTCTTAATTCCATAATTTTATCTGACAACATATATATCAGCTCCTTTCATCACCTGTATCATACCATAATTTTCAGTTGACAACTACCAAGTGCGGTTGAAAAAACGGCAACCAACAGTTGCGGTTGCCGTTTTTTTAATAAATTAATATTCTACTACGCCTTCGTAAACCTTGTTAGCATCGCCGAGGAGGTAGATGTTTTCGCCGTCGTATCTTACGGTTACATCACCGCCGCGCATTTTAACTGTGATATCTTCGTTAAGGTTGCAAAGACCCTTTTCAATTGCAGCAACAACAGTTGCACAGGCACCTGTTCCGCAGCCGAGGCTTTCACCGTTGATTGCACGCTCATAGCAACGCATCTTAATGGTGTTTTTGTTAACAACTCTTGCAAGCTCAGTGTTGATATACTCGGGAAGGAAGCCTGAGTTTCTCATTGTGTCGCCAAGCTCGTTTACGTCAACATCTTCAATTCTGTCACCGAAGATTACGCAATGAGAGTTACATACTGTTACGCAGTTGATTTTATATTCCTTGCCGTCAACAGTAAGCGGATAATCAATAATTTTGTCCATATCCACATTAACAGGGATGTTTTTGGGGTCAAGGTCGGGCTTGCCGAGGTTTACTCTTGCGGAGCGGATTTCACCGTTGTAGGAGTAAAGCTTAACATCAATAACACCGCTGGCAGTTTCAATTTTCATCTCTTTCTTGGGAACAAGACCCTGGTCATAGAGATATTTTGCGGCACAGCGGATGCTGTTGGCAGCCATAAGAGTAACAGTACCGTCGGTGTTGAACACTCTCATTTTTGCATCGGCAATATCTGACTTTTCGAGGAATACCGTACCGTCAGCGCCGATACCGTAGTTACGGTCAATAAAGTTGATTGTAAGTGATTCGGGAGAATCAATGTCACCGTCAAAGTTATTGAAGTGAATATCGTCGTTACCTGAAGCCTGCATTTTTGTGAAGCTGATGCGCTTCTTCTTTTCTCTCATTTTGTTAATATCAACAAGCTCGGTGTTCTTCTGAGTGAAGCGGCTTGCAATGATGTCGGCAAGAGCGTTTGCCGTGTCAAGAGAAGTGAGGCAGGTGATTGAAAGCTGAACGGCTCTTCTGTGAAGACGAATAAAGTTTTCAATAGACTTCTGCTTGGTTGAGCCTGTGTAAACAATGTAGTTTACAGCGCCTGTTTCAAGGAGCTTGATCATATCGTCGCCCTTGTTGATGCTGCTTACAACTTCAACGTCTACGCCAAGGCTTCTGATTGCGTTTGCAGTGCCGTCGGTTGCATAAATCTTGAGGCCGACGTCGCTGAACTTCTTGGCAAGGGGGATAACCTCGTCCTTGTCTTTATCCTGAACGGTGATGAGAACACCGCCGTTGTGGTGCATATGGTGATATGTGCTTCTTTCGCAAAGCTTGAAGCCTGCTGAAACAAGGCCCTTGAAAAGTGCTTCGTTAAGGCTTCTTGCAAGGCCGAGAACCTCACCTGTTGATTTCATCTGAGGGCCAAGCTCTGAGTTAACATCGCTGAGCTTTTCAAATGAGAATACGGGAACCTTGATTGCAAAGTAAGGCGGAGTTTTGTAAAGGCCTGTGCCGAATCCGAGGTCACGGAGCTTCTGACCGACCATAACCTTTGTTGCAAGCTCAACCATAGGAACGTTGGTAACCTTGCTGATGTAAGGGATTGTTCTTGAAGCTCTGGGGTTAACCTCGATAACATAAAGCTCATTCTGATAGAAGAGATACTGAATGTTAACAAGACCCTTTGTACCAAGTGAAAGAGCAAGATTTGTTGAGCACTCAACAACCTTTTCAATCATTGTATCGGTAAGGGTGAAGGGCGGATAAACTGCAATGGAGTCACCGCTGTGAACGCCTGCACGCTCAATGTGTTCCATAATACCGGGGATGAGAATATCCTCACCGTCGGAGATTACGTCAACCTCAAGCTCCTTGCCCATCATATATTTATCAACAAGCACAGGGTTTTCAATCTTCTGAGAAAGAATGATGTCCATATACTGTCTTACGTCGTTTTCGTTATAAGCAATTGTCATATTCTGACCGCCGATAACATAAGACGGACGTAGGAGAACGGGATAGCCGAGCTCCTCGGCAGCTTCAAGAGCGCCTTCAACGTTCATAATTGTGTGTGCCTTGGGTCTGCGGATATTGAAGGATTCAAGAAGAGCTTCAAAACGCTCTCTGTCTTCCGCAATGTCAATACCCTCAGCAGATGTACCGAGAATCTGAATTCCGTTGTCATCAAGGAACTTTGTGAGCTTGATAGCGGTCTGACCGCCGAAAGCAACAACTACACCAATCGGTTTTTCAACCTTGATAACGTTCATAACGTCTTCTTCGCTCAGGGGCTCAAAATAGAGTCTGTCAGCGGTATCAAAGTCGGTTGAAACTGTTTCGGGGTTGTTATTGATGATTACAACCTCATAGCCAAGCTCTTTAAGAGTCCATACGCAGTGAACGGATGAGTAGTCAAACTCAAGACCCTGGCCGATGCGGATAGGACCTGAACCGAGAACGATAATCTTTTCTTTATCAGACTTAGGAAGTGCTCTTGATTCGCAGTGATTGTCGTAGGTTGAGTAGAAATAAGGTGTTTCTGCGGCAAATTCTGCTGCGCAGGTGTCAACCATTTTGTAAACTGCATCTCTGGTTTCTTCGGGTAATTTACCTGCAAGGCGTTTAATTGCCTCGTCAGTATAGCCGTATTTTTTACCTTTGATGTAATAATCTTCATCAAGATTTCCTGACTCAAGCATCTTTTCGTAGTTTACGAGATTGAGAAGCTTAGAAAGGAACCATTTATCAATTCTTGTGATTTCATTGATTTTGTCAATGCTTACGCCCTCTTTGAGTGCTCTGAAAACAGTAAACAAACGAAGGTCATCGCAAACACTGAGGCGTTCAACAACGTCCATTCCGTCAGGGAACTTTTTGTAGTTAAGTGTATCAAGTGAAATTTCAGCACCGCGGACAGCCTTCATAATTGCCATTTCAAATGAGGGGGCGATAGCCATAACCTCACCTGTGGCTTTCATCTGTGTGCCCAGCTTACGGTTTGCCTGAACAAATTTTTCAAAGGGCCACTTGGGGAACTTAACAACAACATAGTCAATTGTGGGCTCAAAGCAAGCGCAGGTTTTGCCTGTGATGTCATTGCGGATTTCATCAAGAGTGTAGCCGAGAGCAATCTTGGTGGTAACCTTAGCAATGGGGAAGCCTGTTGCCTTACTTGCAAGAGCAGAAGAACGGGAAACACGGGGGTTAACCTCAATAACAGCGTATTCAAAGCTGTCGGGGTTAAGTGCAAACTGACAGTTACAACCGCCCTCAATGCCCAATTCTGTAATAATATCAAGAGAAGCCTTACGAAGCATCTCGTATTCTTTAATAGAAAGAGTAACAGCCGGAGCGATAACGATACTGTCACCGGTGTGAACACCAACGGGGTCAATGTTTTCCATTGAGCAGATTGCAATAGCGTTGCCTACGCTGTCGCGCATAACTTCAAACTCAATTTCCTTCCAGCCGTAGATGTACTTTTCAACAAGAACCTGAGTAATGGGTGAAAGAAGAAGTCCGTTTTTGGCAATAATTTTGAGCTCTTCAACATTGTTTGCCACACCGCCGCCTGCACCGCCAAGGGTGAAAGCAGGACGGATGATTACGGGATAACCGATTCTTTCAGCAATTGCAATTGAATCTTCAAGAGTTTCTGCAATGTCTGAAGGAATACAGGGCTGACCGATTTTAACCATTGTGTCACGGAACATCTGACGGTCTTCAGCCTTATCGATAGCTTCATAGTTAGTGCCGAGAAGCTTAACACCCATTTTATCAAGATAGCCGCTTTTTGAAAGCTGCATAGCAATGGTAAGACCTGTCTGTCCGCCCAAGCCTGCAAGCAAGCTGTCGGGGCGTTCCTTTTCGATGATACGCATAACTGTATCTTCGGTAAGAGGCTCAAGATAAATTTCATCAGCGAGAGCCTTGTCTGTCATAATTGTTGCGGGGTTGGAGTTTACAAGAACAACGTCAAGGCCTGCGTCCTTGAGCACACGGCAAGCCTGTGCACCTGCATAGTCAAACTCAGCGGCCTGACCGATAACGATAGGGCCTGAACCTATAACCAATACTTTTTTAATATCTTTATTCAACGGCATTAGTCCTTACCTCCCATCATTGCAACAAATTCATCATATAAAAATTCTGTATCCATCGGACCTGAACCTGCGGCGGGATGGAACTGAACGGAAAAAGCTTTTTTGTCAGGATATTTAACGCCTTCGCAGGTGCCGTCGTTAGCATTTACAAATGCAACCTCGCCAACACCGTTGAGGCTGTCGGATACTACAACGTAACCGTGATTCTGGGTTGTGATGTAAGTCTGACCGACTGAAAGATTTTTAACAGGCTGATTTGCACCGCGGTGACCGTATTTGTGCTTTTCTGTTTTGCCGCCGTTGGCAAGTGCCATAATCTGATGGCCGAGGCTGATGCCGAACATAGGCTGCTTGCCCATAACGTCTTTAACCTGCTCAACAGAATAGGCATTATCAGCAGGATTGCCGGGGCCGTCGGAAAGAACAACACCGTCAGCGCCGATAGCGAGAATATCGTCGGCAGAAGTATCAAAGGGAACGCTTACAACCTTGCATCCGCGCTTTGTGAGCTGCTTTACAACATCACTCTTTTCGCCGTAATCAACAACAGCTACCGTATATTTTTCATCGCCGTCTGCCTCATACACCTCTGTTTCACCGCTTGAAACAGCTTTAACTGCATCGGCAACCTTATAATTTTCAAGCTCTGCTTTGATTTCATCGGTAACTTCATCAACGATTTTTGCGTTCATAACACCTTTTTCGCGGATAATCTGTGTAATTTCACGGGTGTCAACATCGCAAATACCGACGATGCCCTCTTTTTTGATGTATTCGTCAATGTCACCGTCACAGCGGAAGTTGGAGGGGGCTTCACACCACTCTCTTACAACAACGCCTTTTACGTAGCTCTTTTTGCCTTCGGTGTCCTCATAAATCATACCGTAGTTACCGAGAAGCGGGAAGGTCTGAACAACAATCTGACCGTAGTAGCATGGGTCAGTAAGTGTTTCAATGTAACCAACCATACCTGTTGTGAAAACAAGCTCACCAAGGGTTTCACCGTCAGCGCCGAAACGCTTACCCTCAAAAATGTGACCGTCTTCAAGAACAATAAAAGCTTTTTTCATATAAATCATCCTTTTATAAAAATCCTGAACTAAATTAGTCTTTCATCAGATTCACCAAAATCGCCTTCTGAACGTGCAAGCGGTTTTCTGTCTGGTCAAAAATCTCATCTGCGTGCTGTTCAAAAACCTTTTTGGTAATTTCCTCTTCCTTGTGAGCAGGAAGACAGTGAAGCACTATTGCATCACTTTTGGCAACCTTCATAACGTCGCCGTTAATCTGATAGCCTTCAAAGGCAACTCTTCTTTCTTTGATTTCATTTTCCATACCCATTGATGCCCAGACATCGGTGTAAAGCACATCGGCATTTTCCGCCGCCTGCTTAACGTCGGGTGTCATATGAAATCTGCCCGTAGAAGTTGCCCACTTCACTACATCGTCATCAGGCTCATATCCCTTCGGGCAGGCAACAGCCACTTCCATTCCAACCTTTAGGACACCGACGATGAGTGAGTTTGCCACGTTGTTACCGTCGCCGATAAAACACAGCTTTTTATTTTCAAAAGAACCCTTGTATTCCCTGATGGTCTGCAAATCCGCCATAGTCTGGCAAGGGTGAGAATAATCGGTAAGTCCGTTGATTACAGGCACGGAAGAATACTGAGCAAGTGTTTCAGCCTCTTCGTGTTCAAAGGTTCTGATAACTATGCCGTCAACATAGCGTGAAAGAACGCGTGCTGTGTCTTCAATCGGTTCACCTCTGCCCATCTGAGTGTTGGTGGGGCTGAGAAACAAGGCGTTACCGCCAAGCTCATACATACCAACCTCAAAGGAAACCCTGGTTCTTGTTGATGACTTGGTAAAAATCATCCCGAGGGACTTATCCTGCAAATATTTGTGAGGGATTTTTCTGCGCTTTTTGTCTTTGAGTTCATCAGCCAAATCGAGAATTGAAATAATCTCATCACAGCTCAGATCTGCCATTTTCAAAAAGTGTTTCATAAGGGGTCACTCCTCAAACAGTCACACTGACTCAGTCTTAAAATCCTCTTCATAACATTATACATTTACAGGATATTATTGTCAATAAAATTGCCATTAACTTTCATTAAGTTTTTGCAAAAAAACTTTAAAAATTTTTGGTAAATTTGCTTTGTTTTACACTTGAATTTATCTGCAGACATTCCAAAACAGCGTACACCGGTTAGAGTGTACGCTGTTTTACAGTTAATTATTCAGCGTCGGGAGCATAGAGAGCCTGGAGCTTAACAAGATGGTCGTATCTTGCCATAGCTGTAGCCTCAGCCTGACTGAAGAGAGACTCTGCTCTTTCGGGGAACAAACGGATAAGAGAAGCATAACGGTTTTCGTTCTTGATGAAATCCTGATAGCCGGCTGCGGGAGCCTTGCTGTCGAGAACGAAGGGATTCTTACCCTCTGCAACAAGAGCAGGATTGTATCTGAAGAGATTCCAGTAGCCGCAGTCAACAGCCTTCTTCATTTCTGCCTGGCAGTTCATCATTCCGCCGCCCTTGATACCGTGCATTTCGCAGGGTGAGTAGCAGATGATGATAGAAGGACCGTTGTAAGCTTCAGCTTCTTTGATTGCTTTGAGAGTCTGATTCTGGTCAGCACCCATAGCAATCTGAGCAACGTAAACATAACCGTAGCTCATAGCGATTTCTGAAAGGCTCTTCTTAGCGATAGCTTTACCTGAAGCTGCAAACTGAGCAACCTGGCCGATGTTTGAAGCCTTAGAAGCCTGACCGCCTGTGTTGGAGTAAACTTCTGTATCGAATACCATGATGTTTACATCTTCGTGAGCAGCAAGAACGTGGTCAACACCGCCGAAGCCGATGTCATAAGCCCAGCCGTCGCCGCCGAAAATCCAAACAGATTTCTTTGAAAGGTATTCTTTATTGTTAAGGATAGATGCGCAAAGGTCACAGCCTGAAACCTTTTCAAGCTCAGCAACAAGAGCTTCGGTAGCAGCGCCGTTCTTTTCGCCGTCGTTAACAGTGTCGAGGTATGCGTTAGCAGCTGCCTTAAGCTCGTCAGAAGCCTTGTCGGAAGCGGCAACTTCGCCTACCTTAGCAATGAGGTTGTCACGGATAGCCTTCTGGCCGAGGAACATACCGTAACCGTGCTCAGCGTTATCTTCGAAGAGTGAGTTTGCCCATGCAGGACCCTGACCCTTGCTGTTTACGGTGTAGGGAGATGTTGCAGCGGGACCACCCCAGATTGAAGAACAACCTGTTGCGTTTGAAATATACATTCTGTCGCCGAAGAGCTGAGTAACAAGACGGGCATAAGCTGTTTCTGCACAACCTGCGCAAGAGCCTGAGAACTCAAGCAAGGGCTTCTTGTACTGGCTGTTGATAACAGTCATATTAGCTGTTGTTTCGGGCTTTTCGGTTACGTTAGCTACACAGTAATCAAATACTGCCTGCTGGTCATCCTGTGATTCACGGGCAACCATCTTAAGTGAGTTTGTGGGACATACGCCAACACAAACACCGCAACCCATACAATCAAGGGGAGATATTGCAAGAGTATATGTGTAGTTTGTTTTAACGATAGGTTTAGCTGCTGTCTTGATGTTTGCGGGAGCTGCTGCAAGCTCTTCTTCACTCATAGCGAAGGGACGGATTGTAGCGTGGGGGCAAACGAAAGAACACTTGTTACATTTTGCACAAGTTGTTGCATCCCATTCGGGAACAAGAACAGCTACGCCGCGCTTTTCATAAGCAGATGCGCCGTGCTCGAAAGTACCGTCAGCATGGTCAACGAAAGCAGAAACGGGAAGTGAGTCACCGTCCATCTTTGAAACGGGCTTCATAATGCCGTCTACCATCTTAGCAAGCTTTGCGGGGCCTTCTGCTGCTGCTTCTGCTGCTGCATCAGCTGCATTTGCCCAATCAGCGGGAACGTCAATCTTAACATAAGCTGATGCGCCCATGTCGATTGCCTTTTCGTTCATTTCAACGATTTCTTTACCCTTCTTCATGAACTTCTGAGCTTTTTCTTTCATATAGCCGATTGCTTCCTCAGCGGGAAGAACATTGGCAAGTGAGAAGAATGCTGACTGAAGAACGGTGTTTGTGCGCTTACCGAGACCGATTTCAGCAGCGATGTCGATAGCGTTAACTGTATAAAGCTGGATGTTGTTAGCGGCAATGTAACGTTTTGCAGCTGCATCAAGCTTTTCTGCAAGCTCGTCAGGAGTCCACTGGCAGTTGATAAGGAATACGCCGCCGGGTTTAACGTCCTGAACCATCTTGAAGCCTTTTTCTACATATGAGGGGTTGTGGCAAGCAACGAAGTCAGCCTTATTGATATAATAGGGGCTCTTG
>JAGBHX010000171.1 GCA_017935265.1 Clostridia bacterium
AGGAATTGACCGTAATATAAAGCGCAAAAACGGACGGCCAATGGCCGCCCCTACGAGTCAACTTGAAAACACAGCCAATAATTACGAATTATTTTTCTTGTCACTTTAACCAAACAACTAATCATTATAATGCTAAAAATCAACTATTTTTCTGCTGTTTTTCGTTTACATTCAGGCGCTTTTTTGGTATAATGTACAGAAATAATGCCTACATATGATTTTATTGTAGTAATATGCTAATTGACTAAAGCGTTGAAGCGGTATATAATAGCTTCATAATAATGCGGAGGATTCTAAAAATGTTTGATTTTTTCGGCTCAATGCCAACTGAAGACAGGCTTGTTTATGAGCTTTCAAAACTGTATGAGCAGTACGGCTACCGCAAATTCTGTATGGCTAAATTCGAAGAATACAGCTTTTACAGCGACAACCGTGACTTCCTTTCAGGCGAGGGGGTTATTGCTTTCAATAACTCCGACGGCCGCCTTATGGCGCTCAAGCCGGATATAACTCTTTCAATCGTTAAAAACGCAAGGATTGACAAAAACACCTGTACAAAAACCTATTACAACGAAAATGTTTACCGAATTTCCCAGGAAACCAACGACTACAAAGAAATCAAGCAGTCGGGTGTTGAGCTTATGGGAAACATTGATTCTTATTCAATCGGTGAAATTGTTACACTTGCCCTCAAAAGCCTTCAGAAAATTGATAATGACTGTGTTCTTTGCCTTTCGCATATGGCTTTTATCAGCGCGGTGCTTGATGAAATGAAGCTTCCCGCTTCTGCCAAGGAGCAGATTGTTTTCTGCCAGCGCAACAAGAACTCTCACGACCTCAAGGCTGTTTGTGAGCAGTACTCAATTGAAGAAAAATACGTTGAGTATTTCACGGCCCTCACTTCCCTGAACGGAAGGTTTGACGAGGTTTTGCAGGGCCTTCGCTACATCTCAATGAACGATGTTACCGACAAGGCCTGCGACGAGCTTGAAGAGGTTTACAACACCCTTTGTACCGTTTCATTGGGCAATAAGGTTCAGCTTGACTTGTCTGTTGTTAATCCGTCATCATATTATAACGGAATTATTTTTTCAGGCTATGTCAAAGCTTCTCCCACTCCCGTGCTTGCAGGCGGACGTTATGACAACCTTGCTTCCAAAATCCGCAAGGGCATCGGTGCAGTCGGTTTTGCGGTTTATCTTGATAACCTCAATCTGCATTATCCCGTGGTTAATGAAACAGACTGCGATATTCTCATTCTCAACAAAAGTGAAAAATCTGATTTTGCGCTGATGAAGGCTGTAGAAGATTTTGTTTCTCAGGGCTATTCAGTCAGAGTTGAAAAAGAAATTCCCGAAAATTTCAAAGCGGGCAAAACATACACATTCGACGGTAAGGAGGTCAAATAATGCTCAATATAGCTTTGCCGAAAGGCAGATTAGGTGACAAGGTTTATGAACGCCTTGCTTCAATCGGCTATGATTGCAGTGAGATTTATGCCGACAACCGTAAGCTTGTGTTTGAAAGCGAAGAAAACAATGTCCGTTACCTTCTCGTAAAGCCCTCTGACGTTGCAATTTACGTTGCACGCGGTGCGGCAGATATAGGCATCGTGGGCAAGGATATTCTTGATGAAGGCAACTTTGATTTGTATGAGCTTCTTGATTTGCGTCTTGGCATCTGCAATATGTGTGTTGCCGCCAAGAATGATTATGTGGAGGACCCCAACCGCCCTATAAGGGTTGCCACCAAATTCCCCAATATCGCAAAGAGATATTATTCCTCCTTTAACCGTGAAATCGACATCATCAAGCTCAACGGCTCAATCGAGATTGCGCCTCTTTTAGGCCTTTCCGATGTTATTGTTGATATTGTTGAAACAGGCACAACACTCAAAGAAAATAACCTCAGTGTGCGTGAAAAGTTTCTTCCCATCAGCGCAAGGCTTATTGCCAACAAGTCATCATACCGCTTCAAAGGCGACGTGATTAACGATATTACTTCCAAACTGCGTGAGCAGCTTGTTAAGGAGGGCAAAATATGATTAAAATAATTTCAGCGGCAAATGCAAAGCCGGAAGATATTCTCACCCGCGACATCAAAACAAAAAGCGGTGTTGAAGACATCGTTTCAGATATTATCGAAAATGTAAAAGCAAACGGTGATAAGGCTTTGATTGAATATGGCGCAAGGTTTGACGGCGCAAACATCACCGCCCTTGAAGTAACCAAGGCAGAAATTGACGAGGCCTTTGAAAAAGCCGATAAGGATTATATTAAAACCCTTGAAAAAGCAAGGGATAACATTCACCACTTCCACTCACATCAGGTGAGAAATAATTTTATCATCAACGATAAAGACGGCATCATCCTCGGTCAGAAGATTACCCCCATCGACAAGGTCGGTCGTTATGTTCCCGGCGGCACAGCAAGATATCCCTCTTCAGTGCTCATGAATGCCGTTCCTGCCAAAATCGCTGGCGTTGAAGAAATTGTTATGGTAACGCCTCCTGATAAGGACGGCAATGTTCCCGCTCCTATTCTTGCCGCCGCGAGAATTGCAGGTGTTGACCGAATTTTCAAAACCGGCGGTGCCCAGGCAGTTGCCGCTCTTGCCTACGGAACAGAAACTGTTCCTAAGGTTGATAAGGTCGTAGGCCCCGGCAACGTTTTTGTTGCCACAGCCAAAAGAATGCTTTACGGCATTGTTGACATTGATATGATTGCAGGCCCCAGTGAAATTCTTGTAATTGCTCAGGGCAACTGTGACCCCGAGCTTGTTGCGGCAGATTTGCTTTCACAGGCAGAGCACGATAAGCTGGCTTCTGCTGTTCTTATTACCGACAGCGAAGATTTGGCAAACAAGGTAAGCGACGAGCTTGAAAAGCAGATTCCCGAGCTTCCCAGAGCCGAAATCGCAAGAGCTTCAATCGATACCAACGGCAAAATTATTATTGTTGATAACCTCAAGCAGGCTGTTGAAATCAGCAATATGATTGCTCCCGAGCATCTTGAAGTGTGCGTTGATGAGCCTTTCCTACTTCTTAATTCAATCAAGCACGCAGGCTCAATTTTCCTGGGCAAAAATGTTCCCGAATCCTTGGGTGACTACCTTGCAGGACCCAACCACACACTTCCCACCTCAGGCACAGCCCGTTTCAGCTCACCACTGAGCGTTGACGATTTCATTAAAAAGTCATCATTCATTTATTATTCGGCCGAGGCTTTGGTTGATGTTGCCGATGACGTTGTCCGCTTTGCAGAAAAAGAGGGCCTTCAGGCTCACGGCAGAGCAGTCAGCAAAAGAAAGGAAAAATTGCAATGAGCAGATTTATGAGAGAATGTTATTCTTCTCTTGTTCCGTATACTCCCGGTGAACAGCTTAATGATAAAAAATACATCAAGCTAAACACCAACGAATCACCTTATCCGCCCTCACCGAAGGTTAAGGAGGCTCTGAGCGGAGAGGTGATTGACAACCTAAAACTGTATTCCGACCCCGAGCTCAAAGCTCTTAAAGATGCCATAGCAAAGCATTTTGACTTAAAGCGCGAAAACATTTTCTGCGGCAACGGCTCAGACGACGTTATTGCTTTTTCCATTATGGCTTTCTGCGGCAACGGCGGTGAGCTTTGCTGTCCTGATATTACATACAGCTTTTATCCCGTTTATTGTGATTTGTTCGGAGTAAGCCTTATTCAGAAGCCCTTGAAGGACGATTTTACAATTGACGTAAACGACTATATCGGAATTAACAAAAACATCATTATCGCAAACCCCAACGCACCCACAGGCCTTGTGTTGAGTGTTGATGAGATTGAAAAAATCGTGGCCTCCAACCCCGAAAATGTGGTTATTATCGACGAGGCTTACGTTGATTTCTGCTGCGAAACCTGCGTAGGACTTCTCAAAAAATACAACAATCTCATCGTTACACAGACCTTTTCCAAAAGCCGTTCATTGGCAGGCTTGCGCTTAGGCTTTGCCCTTGCAAGTGAGGAATTGATTGCGGACCTTGAAAAAATCAAATATTCCTTCAATCCCTACAACATCAATACCCTGGGTGTTACGGCAGGCGCGGCGGCAATTGCCGATGATGAGTATTACCGCGAATGTAACCGCAAAACCGTTGCAATCCGCGAAAAAACAAAGCTTATGCTCAAGGAGTGCGGCTTTGAATGTCTTGACTCACAGTCAAACTTCATTTTTGCAAAGCATAACAAAATCCCTGCCGAGCAATTGTATTTAAAGCTCAAGGAGCAGGGCATCTTAATCCGTTATTTCAATAAACCGAGAATCAGTGAATACGTGAGAATCACCGTTGGTGATGATTGGCAGATGGAGGAGCTTATCCGTGCCGTTTCACTCATAGCCAAGGAGTTTTAATATGAGAGTTTCAGAAATTCACCGCAAAACAAGAGAAACCGATATTTCGCTTCGTCTTGACTTTGACGGAACAGGCAAGTGCAATATCAACACCGACTGCGGTTTTTTAAATCATATGCTTGAGCTTTTTTCAAAGCATTCAAGAATTGACCTTGACGTATCCTGTAAGGGTGACACAGAGGTTGACTTTCACCACACGGTTGAGGATGTGGGCATTGTCCTTGGTCAGGCAATCAGCGAGGCTCTCGGTGACAAAAGGGGAATTACCCGTTACGGCAGTATGATTCTTCCTATGGACGAAACTCTTGTGCTCACAGCCGTTGACATCAGCGGCAGAGCGTATCTCAACTTTGATGCCCAAATGCCTTGCCAAAAGGTAGGGGATATGGACACAGAGCTTGTTGAGGAGTTTTTCTGGGCATTTGTCAGAAACTGCAATGTTACCCTTCACATCAAGTTACTTGACGGCAAAAACACTCACCACATCATTGAAGGTATATTCAAATCGTTCGCAAGAACAATGAAAGCCGCCGTCAGCATTGACCCGACCCTCGGCGGTGAAATTCCCTCCAGCAAAGGAGTTTTATAATGATAGCAATAGTTGATTACGGTTGCGGAAACCTGTTTTCATTAAAGAGCTCGTTGAGCTTTCTCGGCCTTGATTGCCGCATCACGGGTGATGCCGATGAAATCCGTTCAGCCGACAAAATAATTCTTCCCGGTGTGGGTGCCTTTGGCGATGCTGTTAAAAAGCTTCACGATTCAGGCCTTTTTGAGCTTCTTCAGGAATGTGCCGCACAGGGTAAATACATTTTCGGCATTTGCCTTGGTATGCAGATGCTTTTTGAAAAAAGCTTTGAATACGGTGAGCACGAGGGTCTCGGCTTTATAAAAGGCGAAATCTGTCCCTTTGAGGGTGATATTGATGCTCAACTCAAAATTCCTCATATGGGCTGGAACAAGCTTAACATCAAAGCAGAAGATGACCCCATTTTCAAATACGTTGAGCAGGGCGACTATATGTATTTTGTCCACTCTTTTTACGGCAAAAACTGTGACGCAGGTGTAATTGCCGACGCTGAATACGGAGTGAGTGTGCCCGCCGTTGTGAAAAACGGCAATGTTTACGGAGCACAGTTCCACCCCGAAAAAAGCGGCGAAAAGGGGCTTGCACTTTTGAAAGCATTTGCTGAATTATAAGGAGATAGTTATGGAAATTTTTCCTGCAATAGATATCCGCTCAGGTAAGGTCGTTCGCCTTACCGAGGGCGATTATGACAGAATGACCGTTTACAGCGATTCACCCGAAAAAATAGCCGAGGAGTTCATTGCAAAGGGTGCAAGAAACCTCCACGTTGTTGACCTTGACGGTGCAAAGGACGGCACAACCGCCAATTTTGAAGTGATTAAGGATCTTTGCAAATATGATGAGCTTTTCATTGAGGTGGGCGGCGGAATCCGCAACATTGACCGTCTTAAGGCATACCTTGATTTGGGGGTGGACCGCACAATCATCGGCACAGCCGCCGTTAAAAACTACCCCTTTGTTGAGCAGGCTGTCAGCCTTTACGGTGATGCGGTTGCAGTTGGTGTTGACGCCAAAAACGGTCGCGTGGCCGTCAGCGGTTGGCTTGAGGTGACTGACGTTGACTCAGTTGAATTTTGCAAAAAGCTTCGTGACACGGGTGTTAAAACCGTGATTTATACCGACATTTCCAAGGACGGAACGCTCACAGGTACCAACCTTGAAATTTACCGCGAGCTTGCCAAAATCGAGGGTCTTGACATTGTTGCTTCAGGAGGAATTACCTTTGAAGATGAAATCACTCAGCTCGCTTCAATGAACACCTATGCCGCAATTGTGGGCAAAGCTATTTATTCAGGTAAGCTCTCACTTGAACGAGTGCTCGCTTTAGCAGGAGGTAACAAATGATTACTCGCAGAATTATCCCTTGCCTTGACGTGCGCAACGGTAGGGTAGTAAAGGGTGTCAATTTTGAAGGAATTCAGGATGTTGCATCACCCGTTGAGCTTGCTCGCTTTTACAATGAAAGCGGCGCAGACGAGCTTGTTTTTTATGATATAACCGCTTCTTTTGAAGGCAGAGGCCTTTTTACCGATGCTCTCAAGGAGGTCGCAAGTGAAATTTTTATCCCCCTCACCGTAGGTGGAGGAATAAACACTCTTGACGATTTTGAAAGAGTGCTCGGTTGCGGTGCAGACAAGGTTTCTGTCAACAGCGGTGCAATCAAAGACCCCACACTCATTGAGCGCGGTGCAAAAAAATACGGCGACCAGTGCGTTGTGCTTTCAATGGATATCAAGCGCGTTGACGGCAAATTCCACCTCTTTTCAAAGGGCGGAAGAATTGACACGGGCATAGATGCCGTTCAGTGGGCGGTTGACGGTGTAAACCGCGGCGCAGGTGAGCTTGTTGTTAACAGCATTGACACCGACGGCGTTAAAAACGGCTTCGATATTGAAATGCTTCACGAAATTCAGTCAAGAGTTTCCGTGCCTGTGATTGCAAGCGGCGGCGCAGGCAAAAAGGAAGATTTTCTTGAGCTTTTTAACGCAGGGGTTGCAGATGCAGGTCTTGCCGCTTCAATTTTCCATTTTAAAGAAGTTTATATCAAGGACTTGAAACAGTATCTTAACGAAAACAATATAGAAATGAGAGTGTAATTATGGTACAGCTTAAATATGATGCAAACGGACTCATCCCTGCCATTGTGCAGGACCACTACACAAAAAAAGTGCTTATGCTCGCCTATATGAACGAGGAAAGCCTTAAAATCAGCCTCGAAGAGGGTATGACCTGCTTTTACTCCCGCAGCCGTCAGGAGCTTTGGCGCAAAGGCGAAACCTCAGGCAACCGTCAGCACATTATGTCAATCAGAACAGACTGCGACTGTGACACTCTTCTTGTTGACGTTATCAAAGACGGCCCTGCCTGCCACACAGGCAGTGAAAGCTGTTTCTTCAATGTAATTGACGAAAAGGACGACGAAGCTTTTTCTTATGAGGGGCTTTACAAAATGCTCCTTGGCAGAAAGCTTGAAAAGAAAGAAGGCTCCTACACAACCTACCTCTTTGAAAAGGGAACAGACAAAATCCTCAAAAAGGTTGGCGAGGAGTGCACCGAGGTTATCATTGCCGCCAAGGCTCACGATAAAGAAGAAACAATTTATGAAATTGCTGACCTTCTTTATCACGTAACCGTGCTTATGATTGATGCAGGCATCACTCTTGATGAAGTAACTGCCGAGCTTGCAAAGCGTCACATCGTTGACCATAAGGTAAAGCAGGAGCGTATGCAGTAAAGGTGAACCCTGTCGATTGACAGGGTTTTATAAATATGGTATCCTTTAGCAGGTGATTTGATGAATGTACTTTCGTATGTAATGGTCGCCTTTGCCATTGTTGCCGCGTTGGACAGAATTTTCGGCAGTAAATTGGGCTTGGGCAAGGAGTTTGAAAAAGGAATATATATGCTCGGCCCCTTGGCGATTTCAATGGTGGGTATGATAATTATGTCACCCCTGATTGCTCATTACCTTGAGCCTGCGCTGAAAGCCTTGCCCGATTTTATTGACCCGTCAATTATTACAGGCTCCATTTTTGCCAACGACCAGGGCGGTGCATCTCTTTCGGCACAGCTCACCAATAACGAGGCTCTGGGCTATTTCAACGGCCTTGTGGTGGCTTCTATGATGGGTTGCACAATTTCATTTACAATTCCCTTTGCAATGAGCGTTGTCAAAAAAGAACAGCATCACGATACGTTGCTGGGTCTTCTCTGCGGAATTGTAACAATCCCCGTTGGTTGCATTGTGTCAGGCTTGATTCTCAGACTTCCCTTTAAAACGCTGATTATCAATATGATTCCGTTGGTTATTTTTTCGGCAATTATTGCAGTGGGCTTGCTTCTCATTCCCAACGTCTGCGTCAAAATCTTCAGCGTCTTGGGCTACATAATCAAAGCAATCATCACCGTCGGTCTTGCCGTTGGAATACTCACGTTCCTCACGGGCTACAAGCCGCTCCCGTATGTAGATTCAATTGAAAACGCAATGAGCCTCGTTCTCAATGCCGCTTGTGTAATGACAGGTGCGTTGCCTCTGCTTTATATTCTTGCAAAGCTTTTCAATAAGCCCCTTAACAAAGCGGGGCAGAAGCTCGGCATCAACGACGCTTCGGTTAAAGGCTTGGTTTCTACCCTTGCCACCAGCGCCACCACCTTTGAAGATATGAAGGATATGGACAGAAGGGGAGTTGTAATCAACTCTGCATTTGCGGTTTCTGCCGCCTTTGCTTTCACCGACCATATCGCCTTCACAATGGCTTTTAACGACGATTATATCCTCAGCGTAACCGTGGGCAAGCTCATTTCTGCAGTGTGCGCCATCTTCGTCGCAATCCCAATGAGTAAAAAGCTGATAAAAGAAAAAGACGGTTGATGAACTCAACCGTCAATTTTTTATACCGAAGACAGGGGACTGTGTCTTCAAACCGCCACCGTTAACTTTGTAGGGTGCGACGATTTTCGGCGCACCGCAACACCATGCCCAAGGAATGTCGCAAGCGACATTCCCTACATTTAGTTTTTTGTCTTGGGCTCCTTTGGCAAAGGAGTTGTCCGTAGGACTGAGGATTGGAATGTCTCATACCACATCGCAAAAAGAAAAACAGCACCCACCGAAGTGAGTGCTGTGAGCTGTAAGAAATTCTTATCTCTTGGATAATTTCGATTA
>JAGBHX010000172.1 GCA_017935265.1 Clostridia bacterium
ATTTACGGCGTTTCTTTTGATGAGTTATTTTATGGAAAATAATATATTCTCACTTGTATTTTTACATTATCTGTGGCATAATTAGATTGGATGTATGTTATAAATTTTAATATACCCTAACCTACACTGTAAGGAGGATTGTTTATGAACTCTAACTGTGCTGTTATTCTCGCTGCAGGCGAAGGCACCAGAATGAAATCTTCAAAGCCGAAGGTTATGGCCGAGGTGCTTTTTAAGCCTATGATAAACTGGGTGATTGATGCTGCAAAAAACGGCGGTGTTGATGACATCTGTGTTGTTACGGGCTACCGCGCCGATTTGCTTGAAGCTCACCTTGACGGGAAGTATAACACTGTTCTTCAGTCCGAAAGGCTCGGCACGGGTCACGCAGTGATGCAGGCAAGAGAATTTTTGCTCAAACACAAAAACGGCAACGTGCTTATTCTCAACGGCGACGCTCCCCTTATGGACAGCGACACGATTCACAACGCTCTTGACCACCACATTGAGCTTAAAAACAGTGCCACGGTAATCACAGCCAACCTTGCCAATCCCTTTGGTTACGGCAGAATTGTGAGAAACGAAAAGAGACTTCTCAAAGCCATTGTGGAAGAAAAGGAAGCAACTGACGAAGAGAAAGAAATCACTGAGGTTAACTCGGGTGCATATTGGTTCAAGTGTGAGGACCTGCTCAAGGCTCTTGATAAAATTGTTGAACAGCACGAAGAGGGCAAGGAATACTACCTCACCGATGCTATTGAAATTATCATTGACTCTCACAGACACGCTTCCGCCTTCAAAGCAAAAAGCAGTGACGTTGTGCTTGGCGCAAATGACAGGGCTCAGCTTTATGAACTGAATGAAATTGCGAGAAAGGCTGTTCTTTATGACAAGATGAGAAGCGGCGTTTCGATTCCCTGCATTGACGGAGTGATTATCTGTCCCGATTCCGAAATCGGAATTGACACGGAAATTCTCCCCGGAACAATTATCAAAAGCGACTCAACAATCGGCAAGGGTTGCGTTATCGGCCCCAACAGCATTGTTGAAAATTCGGTTATTGAAGACGGTGTTGAGCTTAACAACACTCAGGTTTATTCTTCAACCGTTAAGGCCGGCGCACATATCGGTCCGTTTGTGAGAATCCGCCCTGATTGCGTTGTTGGCGAAAAGGTGAAAATCGGCAACTTCGTTGAGCTCAAAAACACAACCGTCGGCGACGAAACAAGCATTGCCCACCTCACCTACCTCGGTGACGCTGATTTTGGCAAAAACGTTAACATCGGCTGCGGATGTGCAACGGTTAACTACAACGGCAAAGAGAAAAACCGAACTGTTGTGGGCGACCACGCTTTCATCGGCTGCAGCACATATCTTGTTGCACCCGTCACCGTGGGTGACAACGCTTACACCGCCGCAGGCTCGGTTATTACCGAGGACGTACCTGAAGATGCACTTGCCCTGGCAAGAAGCCGTCAGGTAATTAAAAAAGATTGGGTTAAAAGCAAAAAGCCATACAAATGGCAGAAATAGGAGTAATGAAAGATGAATAAAAACACTGTAATTAAAATTTTAAGCCTTGTGATGATTTTCGCCGTTATCGTTTCAACAGTCGGCTGTTCAATAGGCAAAGACTCAGGCACAAAGGACGGCGAGGTTGGCGCAATTGACGTTGAAAACCTTGAGCCCGAAAACGGCACAATCATCTACGAAGGCACAAAAGTAAACGACAAGGGCGAAACCGAAAAGGTTTCTCATGTTGTGGACGTTGAACATATTGACGAGCCTATGGTTCAGCCTGACAAGTTTTTTGAAAACGAAGACGACAAGGATGAATTCATCAAGGAAGACGGCAAAGAAGACTACGGTATGACCGATGAAGAAATCAAAGACGTTGTTGACAACGCTGAAAATTACAAATCCTTCTACATTTTCAAACTCGTTGAAAACAAAACCGACAAAACAATGGTGTGTAAAAGTGTTTCAGCAAAAAAGGGTGACGGAATATATGTCCGCACACGTCTTGATGCTGAATACGGCATCGGCTCAGGTAACTGCACAAGCATTGCAATTTATGCAACTGCAGATATGAACAAATACAAAACCGACGAGGAGCTTGGGGCAGCATTTGACAAGCTTGACGTTAAGATTGAATATGCACTCACAGATGACCCCTACGGTGAAATTGAAGATTGGGAAAACGTAACCACAAAGGTGATTGAGCTTTAAGATGTTTTTTAAGAAAAAGGAATTTAATTCATCCTCCGCGCCGGAATATCTGATTGTCGGGCTGGGCAACCCCGGTGACAAGTATGAATACACCCGTCACAACGTGGGATTTCTCACCCTTGACAGGCTGAGCGTGGAAGAAAATTGCAAAATCAATAAAATTAAGTATAAATCACTTTTGGGTGAGGTCAATCTGGGCGGCCACCGTTGCATAGTGATTAAGCCTCAGACTTTTATGAACAACAGCGGTGAAGCTGTGAGAGAGGTTTCGGCGTTTTACAAAATTCCGCCCGAAAAAATCATTGTTATTTTTGATGACATCTCTCTCCCCTGCGGCAAAATGAGAATCCGCAGAAAAGGCACAGACGGAGGCCACAACGGCATCAAGAGCATTATATATCACCTGAAGAGCGATGCTTTTCCCCGAATCAAGGTTGGCGTTGGCGCAAAGCCGCACCCCGACTATGATTTGGCCGATTGGGTGCTTTCCACTTTCAAAAAGGATGAAATGGAAGAAATAAAAAAATCAACCGTCAATGCCTGCGAAGCATTGAGGCTGATTGTTGACGGCAAAACCGACCTTGCAATGAATAAATTCAATTAACAAAAGCCGCCTTAATTGGCGGCTTTATGTGAGATTACATTTTGATGTTGCCGATTGTGTCAACGATGTTTTCGGCGGTCTTGATAGCCTTGTTTGCCATTTTGCGGTATTTTTTGGTGTTGCTGCCCGACATCATCATGCTGCCAATTGCCATTGTAGCACCGCCGGCGAGCATACCGACACCGACCTTTTTCATCATATCTGTTGATTTTTTCTGCATCTTCATCCCTCCAAATGTTTTATCATTATTATTTTATCCTGAAAGGAGTTCTATATGCCGCAGTTAAATATTGTTCTCGTTGAGCCGGAAATTCCTCAGAACACAGGCAACATTGCAAGAACCTGCGCCGCAACAGGTGCAAGGCTTCATATAATTGAGCCGATGGGATTTAAAATTGACGACAAAAAATTAAAACGTGCCGGACTTGATTACTGGCATTTGCTGGATATTACATATTACAAAAATCTTGAGGATTTTTTTGATAAAAACAATGGCAGTTATTTCTATTTTTCCACAAAGGCAAAGCACAGATATTCTGATGTGGAATATCCCGACAGCTCATATTTGTTTTTCGGAAAAGAAACAAAGGGTCTGCCGGAGGATCTGCTTTATAATAATCCCGAAAGCTGTGTGCGCATTCCGATGATTAACGATTCCTCCGCAAGAAGCCTGAACCTTTCAAACTCGGTGGCAATCGCCGCATATGAGGTGCTCCGGCAATGGGATTTTCCCGAGCTTCTTTGCAAGGGTCAACTGACTAAATATGAATGGTAAACCTGCTAACTGCATAAAGAAAAAGTGTCGAGGTCAGAAAATCTTCCGGCCCCGGCACTTTGATTATTTAATTATATAGTTATACACATCTTCTTTTTCTATTTTCAACACCAGAGCAAGCTCATCATAAAGAATATTTTCTGCATCTTTAAGCATAATTTCATCAATCAGGTGCAGTTTTCGTCCGCTGCATTTCAGCTCATCACGGTGAAAATGAATAGACCTGACAGCCTTTATCATTCCGCAAAAATCACCATCAGCAATTATTTTCCGATAACTTTCCTTGCGCTCGGCATCATCCTCAATCCAAACAGTTTTATTTTGTGACAGTTCCGAAATTATTTGTTCAATTTCTTCCGCCGTTAAAATCCTTCTCACTTTTGAAAGCATCTTTTGGTTGTTGGCGGGAATGTAAAAAGTGTTGAACCTTCTCATCACCGGACGCAAAACATAATAATCCATTTTTCCCGAACCAAAATCCTCTGTTATAATCTCATCTACCGTACATAATCCGTTTCCGAAATATTGAACTGTTTCGCCGATTTTCAACATATCTGACCTCCAGAAATAAAGCGTGAAGAAACACAGTCGGAACTGCTTTCTTCACGCTGTTTTTATGATTATACCAGATTTTTGTCACTGTCTGTAATAGGCAAAATCAACAAAAATAAAACTTTTGATAACTTACTTTAAAAATCATATTGATAATAGAAAAAAAAGGTGTTAAAATGTTGTTATCCATATAATAGGAGGAGTATTCTATGAGTATTTTAAGTCCGTTTATTGCCGTTATTGTGGCACTCTCAACAATGTTTACCGCAGTTTTCAGCTACGCTAAGCCTGTTGATGATGAAGACTATAAGGTTTATGACAACGTCATTCTTATGATTGGCGACGGTATGGGTGAAAACCACCTTTCAGCCGCAAAAGACAAGCTTGGCATTGACCTTGCAATGGAAACAGTTGAAATAAGAGGCCAGTCAAAAACAAATAACCTCTGGGGCGAAACAACCGACAGTGCCGCAGGCGGAACAGCGCTTGCCGTTGGCATCAGGACCTCCAACGGTCACGTTGGTGTAAGCGCTTATGACCCCTACGCATACATCATTGAGCCTATGAACCTCAGCGAGCTTGCAATTTCTTTGGGCAAATCTGCAGGTGTTGTTACCACAGACTCAACCTCAGGCGCAACTCCTTCGGCTTTCTCTGCTCACGCAAAGGACAGAGATTACGCTGAAGAAATCAGCGAGGATCAGCTTAACTCTGAGCTCACCCTCATCTGGGGTGCGGCAGAAAGCTACATAACAAGAGAATCCGCAGCTGCTCACGGATTTGCTTATCTTGACGACGTGGCAGACATTGACGCTCTTCCCGACGGTACCCGTTCAATCGGCCAGTTCAGCTGGGAGGATTTTGCAAACATTACTAACCCCGACAAAACTCCTACAATTGAAAAAATGACAAAGGAAGCTATCGACATCCTTGACGATGACGAGGACGGCTTCTTCCTCATGGTTGAGGGCGCACACATTGACAAGCGCTCACACGACAAGGACATTGACGGCGCAGTTAACCAGCTTGCCGAATTTGACAAGGCAATTGCCTACGCTCTTGATTATGCGAAGAAGGACGGCAACACACTTGTTGTTATCACCGCTGACCACGAAACAGGCGCAGTAGAATATTCATCAGAAAAAGGCGGATATTACTGCACATCGGGCAGCCACTCAAACAGAAACGTTCCTCTTCTTGTTTCTGATGCAGACGCAGGCTTCAATAACAACGAAGCTATCAAAAACAAGAGAGTTGCCGCTCAGCTTGCACTCTGCCTTGGTGCAGAAAAGGGCACTTTCCCCGCTTGTATTCCCGTTTTGGGCAAAGAAGACTGATTAGGATGAATTAACAATGAAGAAGTTTTTATCAATTTTTCTCTGTGTTGTAATGGCCTTCGGCTCAATATCCGCTATGGCTGTTACCAAAGAAGAATGTAATGATTACCCTGTTATTATAGTTCCCGGTTATGCATCAACAACATTTTATATGTTTGACGAAAACGGCGAAAAGTATAACACGTGGAAGCCCACGGGCGACCAGGTGCTTGACGTTGTGAAAGAAAATCTGCTTTCAATCGGCAAAGGCGTTGCCGAGCTGACCACAGGTGACATTCAGGCTCTTGCCGATATGGTTGGCGAAGTATTTTTAAGCGAGCTTGACACTATTGCCTGCAATGATGACGGCAGCAGTAAGCATCAGCTCTATAAATACCATTTCAGCGCAGAGGAAACACAGGATTCCTATCTTAAAGAAAATGACCCTGCCAACAGAATGGAGGCTGAAATCTGCGATTATCTTGCAGAATATATCGGTCACGAAAACATTTTTGCATTTATGTGCGATTTCAGAATGGGCAGTGTTTACTGCGCAGAAGAGCTTGACGCTTACATTCAGGATGTTAAGGAATTCACAGGCAAGGATAAGGTAAACCTCTTTGCGGTAAGCCACGGCGGTCAGGTTGCAGGCACATATCTTTCAATTTACGGCACAAAGGGTGACGTTGAAAACGCTGTGCTCACCATTCCCGCTCTGGGCGGTGCATTGCTGGCTTACGACATTATGTCGCAGAACGTCAGATTTGACGAGGAATTGCTTCTCAGATTTGTTCAGTGCGGTATGATGCTTGAAGAGGATATCGACTGGCTTATGCAGTTGCACTTTCTCGGTTTTCTTGATACACTTGTGAATGCGCTTATCCCCTACGTCGGGGAGATTGCCTTCAACTGGGGCAGCCTTTGGGATTTTGTTCCTACGGAATATTATGAAGAGCTGAAGGCTGAGCTTCTTGATGAAACGGCAAACGCCGAGATTATCAAAAAGAGCGACTATATGCATTATGAAATCATGCCCAACTTCGCTGAAAACTTCAAAAAAGCTCAGGCGGCCGGAGTTAATATTTCAATTATGGCCGGCTACGGTGTACCGAGCATCACAGGCTCACAGGAAAACTCTGATGCAATTATTTCAACCAAAGCCTCAACAGGAGCAAAGGTGGCACCCTTTGGCGAACGATTTGCTGACGGCTACACTCAGGCTGTTGACACAGGGCTTTATCAGGTATCACCCGGTATGGATGTTGATGCCTCCTGCGGTTATCTTCCGATGAACACCTGGTACATTGAGGGCTACTTCCACGGTATGACCTTCAAGGATGAATTTTCTCAGAAGCTTACATACGAGCTTCTTCTCACAGACAATATTAAGGATGTTACGTCTGACCCTGATTATCCTCAGTTCCACGCAACCACCAACCCATATGAGCCTGCTTTTGCAAGGTTCAACTCAAGCGTTGAGGGTTATGTGTCTGATGACGATACAAGCCTTGTTGTTACAAACCGCTCAACCAAGAGCAATATGACAATTCTCGCAATCAAAACTAACCTCGGCATCGAATTTGACAACCTTGCCTTCACAAGCATTGCTCCCGGTGAAAGCGTTGAAATTGAGTTTACAGGCACACTTCCTGAGGCTTCAGCCGTGAAAAGAGAGGTTTATATAAGCTATTTGCTTGATAACAATATCACACCGCTCGGTGAAAGAACGCTTTCCTTCACGGTTATGAACGGAAGCAAGGCACAGTTCGACAGTGAAAATCCGTTTGCGCCGTTAAATGCAAAAACTGATTTGGAAAGCTTTGTCGGTGACATTGCAGACGGTGTGCTTGAAAATCTGGGAATCAAAAAGATTGTTTCAATTCTTGTAAACATCGTTACGGCTTGGATTTCGACTGCTTTTAGCAGAATAGGATTTAACTTTTAAAAGGTGAATTATTATGGGATTTTGGGCATTTACTTTAATTACAAACTTAATATTACCTGTTCTTATTTTGCTTTTCGGTATTCATTACGGCAAAAACGGTGCACCGAAAAACATTGAAGGTCACAGCGGTTTCCGTTCACGCCGCGCCACCAAAAGCTGGGACGCGTGGGTTTTTGCCCACAAGCTTGCGGCTAAAATCTGGCGCATAACGGGCATCATTATGATTCCCGTTACAGTTGTGCTGATGGCCTTTACAATCAAGCTTTCTGTTGAAGCAATCAATATTTACGGCGCGTTTGTATTTTTGCTTCAGGGCTTGACTTTTGTTGCAACGATTATTCACGTTGAAAACCAGATAAAAAAGAACTTTAATGACTACGGAGTAAGAAACCCCGACTCAATTGAAAAAGAAATTGAAGCTGACAATAAAAGAGCTGAAAAGCAAATGAAGAAACAGCAAAAAAGCAAAAAATGACCTTTCACACAGCAAAGCCCTCGGCAGTTCTGCCGAGGGCTGATTTTATTTGCCTGAGAATTTTTTAATTGCCGTGTATTCACGAAGATACATACCAAGCTCCTGTGACCTCTCTTTAAAAATCGACAGCGCTTCATCAACAGATTTCCATTCAGGGGTCATATTGATGTAGATTTCGTGCTCAGTAAGGTGACGCTCACCGCGATTTTTAATTTCACAAGCGTAAATGTGACTTTCGTGAATTGTGTCCGTATCGTATTCCCACACCTCTATTATCTGCTCAGTGGCTTTTACGACGTAGCCTGTTTCCTCCATAACCTCTCTTTCACAGCACTGAGAAAGCGTTTCGCCGTCTTCAATGCCGCCGCCGGGTAAAACGTATTTTCCTTGTTTCACCTCGTGAGAGAGAATGATTCTGTCCCCGTCTGTTAAAATTCCGCGGCAGGCTATTCTGCGGTTGGGAGTGTGGCCTGTGTAGGCGTCGTGATAAATATGGACAATTCCGTCTATAGTTTCAACCTTCATAGATTAAAGACCGTATTCTGCGGCAATGTCGGCAACCTTAACAGGAAGGCCTGTTACAAGTGATTTCTTTGCGGCAAGACCGATGAGAACGGGCTGAAGTCCGCAGTCGATGCCGACAGTTACTTCCTTATCATTAACTACGCAGTCGATAAATTCGGAAATTTCAGCAACATAAGCCTGCATATATCTCTGAAGGAAGAAGTAAAGGGGCTTTTCAGCGTGAACACCTGTTGAATCGGAAATAACTGCGGTTGATTCGCTGTCGTTAGAAACGGCAACCTGACCCTTGCGGCCGAAAGCTTCAACGCGCTGGTCGTAGCCGTAGCTTGCTTCACGGCTGTTGTCAATAACTGCGATTGCACCGTTTGTGAGCTTCATTGAAATAACAGCGGTGTCGATATCACCTGCTTCGCCGATTGCAGGGTCAACTCTTACTGCGCCGTAGGCAAACACTTCTTCAACCTCTGCGCCTGACATAAAGCGAACCATATCAAAATCGTGAATTGTCATATCAAGGAAGATACCGCCTGACACCTTAACATATTCAACGGGTGGTGCACCCGGGTCACGGGAACAGATTTTGAGAATGTCCATATCACCAATCTGTCCGTCAGCAACAGCCTTGCGTGCGGCGGCAAAGTTGTGGTCAAAACGGCGGTTGAAGCCAACCTGATACTTAACATTGCTGTTTGCAAGTGCCTCTTTAACCTCGAGAATTTTATTAACGTCGTGGTCAATTGGCTTTTCGCAGAAGATGTGCTTGCCTGCCTTGATAGCTTCAAGTGAAATTACGGAATGAGTGTCGGTTGATGAGCAGATAAGAACTGCATCAATTTCGGGGTCATTGAGAATGTCGTGATAATCCTTTGAAAACTCGTTGATGCCCAAGCCCTTTGCCCACTGAATTGTTTCATCATTGAGGTAAGGGTCTGCAACTGATTTTACTGTTGCGTTTTTAACGTAATTCATAATTGATTCGCAGTGAACCTTGCCGATTCTGCCTGCGCCGATAATACCAACTTTTAACATAATAATTTACTCTCCTTTTAAATGGTTCTGTCTCATGTGGAAACCTATGTCTTCTTCATTTCTCTTCGTCAAACCAACGTGTTGTGACACATTGGCTCTCGGTACAGAATTTGAAAATTTGCTTTATTAAATTAAACTCACCAAAGCTTATAATGATTCAATAAACTCTGAAACAATGGCACCGAATTTCTCAGCCATTCCGGACTCCACAAAATAATCGACAGCATTACCAAAAAAATCTGTGATAGAAGCTGATAGATTTGTTCCGAATTGTGTATCGATAAAATCAACAATAATTAACGGAACCACAAAAACTAACAACACACTAGAACCCATTATTATTTCTCCTTTAAATTCCTGCTTTGTCAGCAATATATTTTCTTGCCATTTTGGCATATTTGAAGGGGTTTGCAATTGCGGGATCCTGCTCCGCTTCAACGAGCATCCAGCCCTCGTAGCCTGCATTTTCAAGCTCGGCAAAAATAGGTGCAAAATCAATCGCACCGTCACCGGGAACAGTGAATGCTCCGAGGCGCACACCCTTGAGGAAGCTGAGGTGTTCGTCTTTAACCTGCTTTACGATTTCGGGGCGGATATCCTTGAGATGAACGTGCTTGATTCTCTTTGCATATTTTTTGAGCACTGCCATATAGTCCTCACCGCAATAAGCTAGGTGACCGCTGTCAAAAAGAAGAAATACGCTGTCGGGGTCGCAAAGCTCCATCATTTTATCAACCTCGGCGGCAGTCTGAACAACTGTGCCCATATGGTGATGATACGTAATAGTAATACCGTATTCCTTGGCAATTACGCCAAGTCTTGAAAGACCGTCAGCAAAACGCTTCCACTCATCGTCATTCATAACATATTTCTTTTCAAAAACAGGGGTTTCCATCTGACTCTGAATGCTGTAGCTCTGCTCAGAAACACCGATTCTCTTTGAGCCGCAGCCCTTGAGGAATTCACACTGGGCTCTGAAATCCTTTTCTACCTCTTCAAAGGGCTTAGTGAGAATAAATGATGAAAACCACTGGTTGCAAATCTGCAAGCCGCGAATATCAAGATATTCGTGAATACCTTCCGGAGTTTTGGGGTATTTGTTGCCTACTTCGCAACCTTCAAAGCCTGCGAGAGCCATTTCACTTACGCACTGTTCAAAGGTAACTTCGCCGCCAAGGTCGGGCATATCGTCATTTGTCCAGCCGATGGGGGCAATACCGAGTTTTACTTTTGCTGAATCCATATTGTTAACTCCTTTTAATATTTTCTTGCATTTTTAAGATGCTCTGTTTTGTCGTTATAAGAAGCCTTGCCTGCTTCGGTGCGGGGCACGTCGGAGCAACCGACATTCCACCAACCGCCGTAGCCGTCGGTCATTGTTTTGGGAAGCACCTTGATGTCAATCAAAGTGGGCTTGGTCTGCTTAAGGCTATCTTCAATAGCAAATTTCAATTCTTCCATTGTTTTTGCTGTGTATGTCACATAGCCGTATCCCTTTGCGCTCATTGCATAATCGATGTTCATAAATTCGCCGTCACGGATTGGCTTATCACCGTCACGGTAGCGTGACTCGGTGCAAAGAGCGGCAACGCCCTGACTCATCTGAAGATTGTTGATGCAACCGAAAGAGCCGTTATCAAAGAGCATAACGTTAATCTTTTTACCCTCCTGCAAAGCGGTAATCATTTCGGAATGGAGCATATGATAGCTACCGTCGCCAACCATTGCATACACTTCGCAATCGGGCTTTGCAAGCTTTGAGCCGAAAGCACCTGCAATTTCATAACCCATACAGGAATAACCGTATTCCATATTGTAGGAGTCGATGCTGTCGGTGGTCCACATTCTTTGCATACAGCCTGGAAGTGAGCCTGAGGAAGCAACCACAACCGCGTTGTCAGGAATCATTTTGCGAATGAGAGCAACGGCTGAGGTCTGGCAGATTTCACCGCCTGTTGCCTTGTTGAAGGCAGACATTGCGTCGGGCATATGTGCTTTGATTTCGGGGGCAAAATCGGCTGAATTATAGTCATTGGAGGCAAGTCTTTCCATTTCCTTTGCCCACACGGCTTTTGCATTTTTGATTTCGTCGGTATAGGCACTTTTGTAACCGTCGAGGTATTTATCAAGAGCGAGGATACCCTCTTTTACGTCGGCAACCATCTGAACGCTGTCAAGCTTGCCTGCGTGGAAAGGACTTGCATTGATTGTGGCAACCTGAGCACCTGCATAGAGCCATTTGGAGGAGGTGGTAAAGTCTGTGAATCTTGTGCCAAGGCCGAGAACAAAATCAGCACCGTCGGCAATGATGTTGGCACTTGCGTTTCCGGTTACACCAACACCGCCCACATTCAGAGCGTGGCTTGACTCAATAGCGCTCTTGCCTGCCTGAGTTTCGGCAAAGGGGATGTTGTGCTTTTCACAAAAAGCCTTAACCTGTTCCCCTGCCTGAGAATATCTTACACCGCCGCCCACAATAACAAGAGGCTTCTTTGAAGCTTTGAGGGCTTCGGCAACGTTTTTTACTTCATAATCATTTGGAATCTGTCTTGGAATGAGATGAACTCTTTTTCTGAAAAATTCTTCGGGATAATCGTAGCTTTCGCCCTCAACATCCTGACACATTGCAAGGCAGACAGCACCTGTATGTGCAGGATCAACAAGCACTCTCATTGCGTTGGTGAGAGCAGTCATAATCATTTCGGGACGTGTAATTCTGTCAAAATAGCGTGTTACCGCCTTAAATGCGTCATTGGTGGTAACGGTACCGTCGCCCAACTGCTCCAACTGCTGAAGAACAGGGTCAGGCTGACGGGTTGCAAAGGTGTCACCTGCGATAAGAAGCAACGGGATATTATTGACTGTTGCCATTGCGGCGGCAGTGACCATATTTGCGGCACCGGGACCGATTGATGACATACAGGGAATAATCTTCATTCTGTTATGCATTTTGGCATAAGCGGCGGCGGCCTGAGCCATACCCTGCTCGTTTCTGCCCTGCATAACCTTGATTGAGTGCTCAGCCTGTGAAAGAGCTTCACCAACGCCGAGAACACAGCCGTGACCGAAAACTGCATAGAAGTATTCCACAAACTTGCTTTCAATCATTTTGCCGTCTTTTTCTATGGTGACATACTGATTGTCAAGGTATCTGACAACGGCTTCACCCGCTGTCATACGGATTGTTTTGGGAGAATAAGTGTTCATTTTAAAAACCTCCTCACTTTTTTGCAACAACTGAAACCAGCACAACCTCAGGAGGATTGTAAAGCCTTGGGATATAATAAGTTTCCGTTGTTACGCCGCTGCCTACAATAAGGCAGGAGTTATTGAAATTATATCTGCCGTGGGTGTATTTCGGAAAAAGCTTGCCTCCGCCGCCCGCGGCACCTATTTTTGTTTTGGGAAGACGCCACAATCCGCCGTGATTGTGACCGCTTAAAATCAAATCAATGTTTTTATCTGTTTCAACCTGCATGGGAATATGGCGCACAAGCACCGAAAAAAGCCCTGTTTCCTCAGCTCTTTTAACAAAATTATCCTTTTGTAAAAGAGCCTCTTCCTCGCCGAAGCCTAAATAATCAGTTCCGCCAACGAGATACCGCTGACCGCCGGCAGTTGAAAAGACAAAGCTTTCGTCACCGAGAATGTGACAGCCGAAAGACTTTATTCTGTCAATTATTTCTTGTGCTCTGCCCGATTCATATTCGTGATTTCCCGTAACGAAGCAACAGTTTTTGTATTTGAGAGTGAGGTTTTTCACAAGCTCGAAGGCTCGCTCAAAATCCTCCTGCTCACCGCGTTTGTGAAAAACGTCACCGCCGAGCAGAATACAATCAGCCTTGGCTTTGTCTAGAATTTCAAACAGCTTTTTACCGCCGTCTTTGAAATTCATTGAATGAATATCCGAAAGGAAAGCGATATTCACGGGGCCCTCAACCTTGGCTGATGGCAGGGTATATTCGGTTAATCTTAGTTTGTTGTCAACACCCAGCGCGGCAAAGGCAATGCCTGCCGCGGCGGTTGAAATCAAAAGCTTTTTAATCATTTTATCTCTCTGTCAAATTTCTGCACCTGACCGTCATTGAGCCACATATATCTTTCATCGTCAACACGGTCAAGCCAGGGATTGTCGGGAAGATGCCTGATCATCCACACAGTATACATAGGGAACCCGGGAGCTGTTACCTGCGGGTGATTGAGTCCGCCCGGGAAATGTGCCACACTGCCGTCTTTTATCATATGAACATCCTCACCGATAAAGCAGGCGCCGAAGCCCTCGGGACGCTCGTATTTATAATAATAAACCTCAGGCTGTATATGGCTGTGGGGAATATAGCTACACCATCTGCCGGGGCGAGTCTGAATTTCGCCGAGCACCATATTGGAATAAGGCGCATTTTTATAGTCAAACACGGTAACAACGTCTCTGACGGCAGTATCTTCCCACTTGCCGAGGCAGGAGGTGAAATAGTCACAGTCCTCAGGGGCATAATATCGGGTGGGGAAATCGCGGTCATTTTCTGTGCTTTGAGTGAGAATTTCACTCTCGGCATTGGCAGTTACCGTAACACTCACACCCTTTGAAACGTGAACGGTTGAAGGACCTTCTTTAAAAAGACTGCCACGGGTTGCGTGCCTTTCTTCACCGTTAAAAGAAAAGGTTACATCACCGAGAACGAGCATGACTGCAAGCTCGTCACAGGGCAAGGCGAAGGTTCTGCTTTCACCTTTTTTCATATTGTAAACGGCAATGTCCATCATCATTTCCGTGTCACGGGTGGAGAGGATTTTTTTGCCGTCAGCATCAAATTCCGGATAATAAAACATAGCTTAACCTCTTGCAACCATTTCGCCGTATTTGTCCTTGCAGTCTTTGATATAAGCCTGAATCTGTTCCAGCGTGGGCATAAACAATGAGCAACCGTGAGCATTGACAAGAAGCGAAGCAGAAGCACTGCCCAATTCAAGGCAATCAATAATATCCCAGCCTTCAAGAAGGCCGAAGATAAATGATGAGCCGTAACCGTCACCGCCGCCGAAGGACTTGGTGGCATTTATGGGGAAGGGCTTGATGTTGAAATCACCGTCGGCTGTATGGGCGGTTGAGCCTTTTTTGCCGTGCTTGATGATTACGATTTTGTTGCCCTTTTCCATCCAGTAAGAAGCGGTTTCTTCGTCGGTTCTGCCGGGGGCAATAATTGCTTCGGTGAGGTCGTATTCCTCGCGTGAGCCCATAACCATATCGCTGTTTTCGGCAACGATTGAATAATAGATTGCAATTTCGTCGGCACTCTTCCAGTTGTACGGGCGGTAATCAATGTCAAAAATCACCTTTGTGCCAACCTTTTTGGCAAGGTACATTGCTTTGAGGCAAGCCTCTCTTGAGGGGCTCTGGCAAAGGGCTGTTCCGCTGATGAGAATAGCCTTTGCGGATGCAATATATTCCTCATCAACATCTGCGGGGTCAAGCATCAAATCAGCTACGCCGTCACGGTACATAAGAATACTGCTCTCGCTGGGAGAAAGCATTTCTGTAAATGTAAGACCCAACTTTTCGCCGTTTTTGGCTCTTGTGATGTGAGAGGTGTCGATTCCCTCATCTTCAAAAAACTTGGTAACGTAATCGCCGAATTGGTCATCTGAAACCTTGGCAATGAAGCCTACCTTTTTGCCAAGGCGTGCGAGACCGACGGCAATGTTTGCAGGTGAACCGCCCAGATATTTTTTGAAGGTGTCTGCCTCAACCAAGGACTGAAAAGGCGGAATAACAGGGTTAAAGTCAATGGCAATTCTGCCCATGGGGATAAGATCAATAGGTCTTGAAGAATCAAATTCTATGTAGCTCATAATGTCCTCCGTAATTATTCAATAACAATGCCTCTTGCGGCTCTCTGCTGTGCAAGCTCGGCTGTGATTTTATCTTTCTTTGCGCCTACAATGTCATAGAAGAAAATGGGAATTGCACAAAGGATAAGGCTCACACCGGGAACGATTGTGATGAGAGCGAACATTGCAAATTCCTGACCGCCTGTGAGGTTGATTGTTGCGGCACCTGATGCATCATACATTGAGTTAACATCAATGCTTACTATCATATACATAGCA
>JAGBHX010000015.1 GCA_017935265.1 Clostridia bacterium
CCGATGATGTAAAGGTGAATAAATACAGAGTTCTCACCGACCGACCCGACGGAAAATTCCCCTCAGACCATTACCCCGTAATGGCAGAGATTGAAGTTTAAAATCCAATCACCCCATTCCTTAGCGGAGTGGGGTGATTTTTTCTTTTTCGGGCATAATAAAATCGGTGATTTTATGGAAAAACGAATAATTGCGGTCTTTTTAACCTTTTGTCTTATTATGGGCGGATTGTGCTTGCGGCTTTACACTGCCACAACCGATACCGAAGCTGCAAGCTACATTTCATCCCATTACAAAACTCTAACTCTTGATTGCCTTCGTCTGCCGATTTTTGATTGCAACGGTGAACCGCTGGTCAATCGCACAAGTGAAAATTTTGTGGTTGCCAAGCCTACGGAAAAGGCTGTTTCGCTTCTTTATGAATGCTTGACTTCCGATGAGTTTGACACCATCGCCACCGCACTTCTTCAGGGCAGTGCGGGCAGTGTCAGTGTCGGGGATAAATTCTTTGCCCCCTCCAACAGCTTTGTGACGCTTAAAAAGTTTGTGCGCTACGGTGAAAATCCCTTGGCGGTGCACCTTGTGGGATATGTCAATTCCGACGGCAACGGTGTCAGCGGAATTGAACGGTGCTTTGATGAGCTGATGAAAACCGACGTCACCCTTTCTGCAAGATTTCTCTGCGATGCAAAGGGTGATTTTGTTGACGGTGCGGAAATTCAGACCGACACCCTGTATTATAACCACAAGGGCGGAGTTCACCTGACTCTCGATAGCGGAATTCAATCAGTTGTGCAGGAGGAACTGCGTGCTTCGTCAATAAAAACGGGTGCGGTTCTTGTCTGTGATGTTCACACGGGTGAAATCAAAGCAATGGCAAGTGCACCCGAATATAATCCCGATAAGGTGGGGGACAGCCTTGCCGACGGAAGCTCACCGCTCACAAACAGGGCCTTATCGGCATTTCCCGTGGGGTCGGTTTTTAAGGTGGTTGTAGCGGCAAGCGCTCTTGAAAACGGAATTAGCGAAAGCTTTTCTTACTCTTGCCGAGGCAGTGTTACTATGGGCAGCAAGACCTTCCGCTGTAACAATTCAACACCTCACGGCACGCTGAATATGCAAAAAGCACTTGCCTGCTCCTGCAACTGCTATTTTATTGCTCTTGCAAGGGCGGTGGGCGGCAAAGCCTTGCTTGAAACGGCAAGCTTGCTTGGCTTTGGACAATCAACGGAAATTGCCAAGGGTCTGTTTTCTTCAAAGGGGAAATTACCGTCAGCGGAGGAATTGAAAATTCAGGGCGCACTTGCCAATTTTTCGTTCGGACAGGGTGCTTTAACCGCAACACCGGTTCAGTTTGCCAACGTGTTCAATGCAATTGCATCGGGCGGAGGATATTTTGAGCCGTTCTGTGTGCAGAACGTGTGCAATGTGTCCGGGGAAGAGGTGTATAAATTCACTCCCAAAGCACCGGTTTATGCCCTGAGTGAGACAACGGCAAAAAAACTTTCTACAATGCTTTGTGAAGTAGTGAGTGAGGGAACAGCCAAAAACGCACAGACCGAGGGCTTTAATTCTGCGGGCAAAACAGCAACGGCGCAGACAGGAATATATAATGAAAAAGGTGAGGAACGGCTGTGCACCTGGTTCGGCGGATTTTTTCCTGCTGAAAGCCCACGTTATTCGGTGGTGATTTTGTCAGAAAACGGAACGACGGGCGGTGAGGACTGTGCACCTGTTTTCAGGCGGATTGCACAGCGGATTTTTGAACAAAAAGATTTTTCGAAAAATTGAAAAAATAGCTTGCAATATGGTAAATGTTGTGATATAATCTATCGGCAAAACGCATGCGAGGTGTTTTCTGCAATTAAGTTCATCGGTTTGTTTCGCCGGTGTTTTGCATTTTAAGCCCCGCAGAGGATTAAACTTTAGGAGGAAAAACAAATGTCAGTAGTATCAATGAAACAGTTGCTCGAAGCAGGCGTTCACTTCGGCCATCAGACAAGAAGATGGAACCCCAAAATGGCCCCCTACATCTTCACAGAACGTAACGGAATTTACATCATCGACCTTCAGAAAACCGTTAAGAAGCTCGAAGAAGCTTATATGGTAGTTCGTGATGTAGCAGCAAACGGCGACGAAATCCTTTTCGTAGGCACAAAGAAGCAGGCTCAGGATTCAGTTAAAGAAGAAGCTATCCGCTGCGGTATGCCTTATGTTAACGCTCGTTGGCTCGGCGGTATGCTCACAAACTTCAACACAATCCAGAGAAGAATCAAGAGACTCGCTCAGCTCAAAACAATGGAAGCTGACGGCACTTTTGATATGCTCCCTAAAAAGGAAGTTATCAAGCTCAACCTCGAAATCGAAAAGCTTGAGAAGTTCATGGGCGGTATCACAGAGATGAAGAAGCAGCCCGCTGCTATGTTCATCGTTGACCCCAGAAAAGAAAGAATCGCAGTTGCAGAAGCTCACAGACTCGGTATTCCGATTATTGCTATCGTTGACACAAACTGTGACCCCGATGAAATCGACTACGTTATCCCCGGCAACGACGACGCTATCCGCGCTATCAAGCTCATCTCCTCTGTAATCGCTGATGCAGTTATCGAGGGCAGACAGGGCGAGCAGACAGTTGCTGAAGAAGCAGAGACTGTTGTTGAAGAAGCTGCAGAATAATTTTTGAAAATAAGTGAGGACAAAATAATGGCTACTATTACAGCA
>JAGBHX010000016.1 GCA_017935265.1 Clostridia bacterium
CCTCTTCTACAAAACCGTTAACCATAAAGGAATAGAACTTATTCATATCCTCCTCGAGCCCGATTGAGGAATGAGTATAGTAGCAGGTCGCAAAAAAGCCTGCAACCCTTGAGCCGAAATCGTGAAGACGGGTAAGCAGAATATAAACTTTTCTCGTTTTTTGTTCCATATTTTCTCCTATCATAAGCTGAGTACGGTGATGCTCACTACGGCGGCAATCATACCGACAACCTTCATAAGGTGGGGCTTTTCTTTGAAGAACACAAAAGAATAAATTGCAGAAAGGAGCAACACACCGCCGTTTTCGACTGTATATAACACGGCTGTGTTGACCATAGGAATTACAAGCACAAGAATGTTAATTGCAAGTGCCGCACTCAAAAGACAAAGAACAAGAGGAAGGACAGCCTTCATAGACATTTTAAAGGCCTTGAATGTGTCTTTTTTCTCTTTGAAAAGAAGTTGAATCAAAGCTATAATGCCCATTATGCCGAAGGTGAGAATAATCATCTCATTCTTTTCATTAACATTGTAATCCGACTGCATTTTGAGGAAGGTGCCGTACATACCGTTGCAAACGAAAAGCAAAGCGCAAAACGCATAATATGACCAGTGGGTGTTTTTAAGTTTCATATCTTTGTAATTCATAAGAACAAAAGATATAAGCATCAAAACAACCGCAACATACTGATACCAGCTTAACGAATCTCCAAGGAAAATTGTTGTATAAAGCAAGGGAACAATAATTCCGCCGAAAAGCTGAGAAACGTTCATAAAGGAATATGAGCCTCTTGCACCTGCCTTGATAACGGAATTGTTATAACCGAAAAGTGCAACAGCATTAAGACAACCCAACAGAAGTGTCATGGGAGAAAGGCTGAATTTAAAGCCAATCCAAGCCCATGTAAACGCCGCAATAAAAACACTTTCAAGAATACAGAAAACAGCAGAAGCGTTTTCGGGCTTGCCGGAATATTTATTATTAAACATTGTGCAAAAAAGGGTCTGGAAGCTGTAAAGCACAACAATTAAAGCAATGAGAAGAGCAGATGTCATATGTAAAAATCCTCCGTTCAGTAAAAAACGACCTTATCAAAAGACAAGGTCGTTCTTGGTGCCGGTGACCGGGGTCGAACCGGTACGGTATCGCTACCACTGGATTTTGAGTCCAGCACGTCTGCCAATTCCATCACACCGGCACATAACATTGGTATTATAACGATTCGGACTCTAAAAGTCAAGAGTTATTTGAAATTTATTTTAATATCCGTCGGTAAGCCGTAATACTCACAGAAGCGGTTGAGAAATTTTTTATTCATCCCCTCATCGTCCATTCCGTGAGCAAAAATATAAAGGTCGGTGTGTTCCAGCTCAATATTCTTCTCCTCTGCTGACACCGCCTGAGAAATAATTTCTATTTTGTTTTGATTCGATATATACAATACACCGTAAATCACAAAATTAAGGCAGATAACTACTGATAAGCTAATTTTAGCTATTTTGTTTATATTTAAATTTTTGGTCATCATTTGAATTATAAGCAGCAGAAGAAGATTTACAGCTATAAAGCACCTTGTTCCGATCGGTCCGACCACGCAGAACGGCAGGGACAGTCCCAAAATCAGCAGAATATATTTTTTCAGTTTAGCTTTATCCAAAGAGATAAATTTGTGCTTCTTGTTATAAATCAGCAAGAGAACAATTATAAGCACAGCAGGTATGCAGGCATAAAGCACATATCGCGGAACAAGTGTAAAAAGATTTTCGACAGCTTGCAAAGCACCTGATTTTTTCTGATATTTATTTTCCCCTGCGAGAATCTGAGAATAAGCAGAGTTGGAAAACATTACCGCTCCGCCTGCGATGCAGGAAACGAAGTAAAACAAAGGAATTAGTATGTTTGACTTGTTTTTTAATCTGACAATCAACACAACAGCAGAAATTGCAATTGTCAGCATGGTATAAGTTTCCATAAAAAGCTGACCGAGAAAGCCGAGAACAATAATAACTGGTATGTAAAAATTCTGATGTTTATTCAGCAGGATATAGATACAGGGAAGAATGAAGCACAGCGAGAAGGTATAATTAAAAAACCCCGCCGACCACACGATTGACTGTATAAACGGCGAATACGGTACAAGCAGAATTGCTGCAGAAAGATATAAAAACTGTGTATCTTTGCCGCTGAAGCGCTGGAGCATATACAAAATAAACACAAAAGAAGCGGCTTTTACAATCACTCTTAAAAAGTCAAACCGAGTGAAAAATATTGCACAGAGATTACCGAAATACCTGCCGTTGTAGCCCTCAAAACCGTTATTTAGAAGATTCATTCCGTCACTCGTTGCCCACCCGAGGTCGTCACCCGAAAGAGGAAACAAAGAAAATAGCACCGCTGAAATCAAAAATATTAGTATGTAATTTCTGTTTTCTTTTAACGTCTTCATAGAAATCCTTCTTACCGGAGATTTTTGCAAATTGCATCAGCTATTGCTTTTGCGTAAGCATCAATGTTTTTATCAAAATCCTCATTATCCTTTTCATTGCTGATAAATCCGACCTCAGCAAGGCAAGAGGCCATATTTGTGTTGGCATTTACATAATAATTGTTCCCCGATGAGTCACGGTATCCCTTTTTAATGCCTCTTGCGGGAATATCCGAGGCTCCTTTAAGCCCAGCTAATATATCATTTGCCAGCTTTTCTTCGTCGGGTGTCGGCTTGTCTTTTATCCATATTTCAATTCCTGTGCCGTCTGAGGAACTGTTGCGGTGAAGTGAAACGAACAAGTCTGCTTTGCCTCTGTTTGCGGTTTTGCACCGAGATTTTAATGAAACGTAAGTGTCGTCTTCACGCGTCATTAAAACCTTAATGTCTTTCTTTTCAAGCTCTTCCTTTACCTTCAGAGCAAGCTTTAGATTATCGTCTTTTTCAAATCGGCTGTTATTTTTATAGACAGCTCCTACATCGTCACCGCCGTGCCCGGGGTCAAGGCAGACAGTCTGACGGGAATCGAATATAACAGTAGTAATTGATGACAAGGCCTTGACTGCAATCAGAAAGCACACCAAAATCAGAACTACACTCAATACAAGCTGTTTATTTATCGACTTTTTCATTTAATCACCTCACAGAAAAAATGTATTTGACAGTTCAGAAAAGCAATAGTATAATTTAGTTTAATAATAATGCTGTTTTACGTTTTTGTAAACCGCATACACTTATAATTTATATTATCTTTATTACTTTTTTAGAATTGGAGCGAATATTATGGCAAACGAAATTTTTAAACCCGTCATCCGTTTCATCGCAATGAGTGACGTTCACCTCAAGGATGAACACTCAGTTGAGCACGACAGACTTGTTAAGGCTATCAAGGACGCCTATAAAATTGCTCAGACTCATCCCACCTATAAGAGCCTTGATGCACTGGTTGTTGCAGGTGACCTTGCAACCAGCGGCTCAGAGGTTCAGTTCACAAGAGCAAAAGAAATCTTTGATGCTAACCTCAAGGATGAAACCAAGAGAATTGTTTCAATTGCCAGCCACGAGTTTCACGGTGAAGGCGTAGAGCCGGCATACGAAAAGCTCAAGAGAATTCTCAACAGCGACGGTGACACCCACGAGGTTATCAACGGTTTCCACTTCGTTGCCGTTTCTCCCTCAAGAGGCTGTAACGTTGATGACGACAAAATTGCTTGGGTAAGAGCACAGCTCACCGAGGCTCACAAGGATGACCCCAAAAAGCCCGTGTTTATGTTCCAGCACCCTCACGTTTCCGGCACTGTTTACGGCGCCACAAACTGGGGCGAAGATGAGCTTAACATCGTATACAACGATTTCCCTCAGATTCTTGTTTTCTCAGGTCATTCTCACGCTCCCATAAATGACCCACGTTCAATTCATCAGCAGCACTACACCTGCCTCGGCACAGGCTCACTGAGCTACTTTGAGCTTGACGAGTTTGACAAGGCTTGCAACACTATCCCCGAAAATTCACAAAACTGCGCTCAGATGCTCATAGTTGAAGCTGATGAACAAAACAGAGTAAGAGTTTACCCCTACGACATCCTCACCGGCAATTTTTTCCAGTACGTTTGGAAAATCGACGAGCCCTCTGACCCCGAAACCTTTACATACACAGATGCCAAGAGATACAAGGAAGCACTTGCACCCTACTTCAATGACGGCGCACAGGCAGTTGCTTGCGACATAACAGAAAAAGGTGCTACAATCACATTCCCGCAGGCTACCTGTGATGACCAGCCTTTTGTCAACAGCTATGACATCGTAATCCGCAGAAAGGATAACGGCGTTATTGAAAGCCAGAAGAGCATCTGGTCTGAATATTATTTCTACAATATGCCCGAAACAAGAAGCATTAGCTTTGACCTTCTTGATTCAAACACAGAATATGTTGCGAAGGTTACCGCAAAAGGCTTCTTCCACAACAAATCATCAAACTCTCTTACAGTTGAATTTAAAACCAAATAAGCTGATACAATGAGTAAAATAAAGGATTTTTTAAAGCGAAAAAATATTGAATTCACCGCAAAAAGATATGGCATAGACGCCTTGGGTGCTATGGCTCAGGGTCTTTTTGCCTCACTTCTTGTGGGTACAATTCTTTCAACATTGGGTTCACAGTTAAATATTGCAATTTTCACAGAGCTCGGCGATTTCGCAAAGGCTGTGTCCGGCCCTGCAATGGCAGTTGCAATCGGTTACGCGCTTAAAGCCCCTCCCCTTGTGCTGTTTTCTCTGGCCGCGGTAGGCTGGGCATCAAACAGCCTCGGCGGCGCAGGCGGACCTTTGGCCGTACTTCTCATTACAATTGGTGCCGCTGAGCTGGGCAAGGCGGTGAGCAAGGAGACAAAGGTTGACATTCTTGTTACTCCCCTTACGGTTATTATTTCAGGCGGACTGCTTGCTCATTTTTGTGCTCCTGCAATTGGTATTGCGGCAAGCTATGTGGGTAACGTAATTATGTGGGCAACCGAACAGCAACCCTTTGTTATGGGCATAATCGTATCTGTTATCGTAGGCGTTGCCCTCACCCTGCCAATCAGCAGTGCTGCAATCTGCGCAGCGCTCAGTCTCACAGGTCTCGCAGGCGGAGCGGCAGTTGCAGGCTGCTGCGCTCAGATGGTAGGCTTTGCCGTGATGAGCTTTAAAGAAAACCGCTGGGCCGGTCTTGTGGCTCAGGGTATCGGAACAAGTATGCTCCAGATGGGCAATATTGTTAAAAATCCTAAAATCTGGATAGCTCCCACACTTACCTGCGCAATCACGGGCCCCATAGCCACCTGCATTTTTAAAATGGAAATGAACGGTGCTGCAATTTCATCGGGTATGGGAACCTGCGGCTTTGTGGGACAAATCGGCGTTTATACAGGATGGCTCAGTGATATCGCCAACGGAACAAAAGAAGCAATCACTGCCTTTGACTGGGCAGGGCTTGTACTTATCTGCTTTGTTTTGCCGGCGGTTATTACTCCCCTCATCGCCCTTCCGTTGCGCAAAATCGGCTGGATTAAAGAAAACGATTTAAAGCTTGATTTATAATAATAAGGGGTAGCTGCGCGCTATCCCTTTAGTTTTAAGAGGTGTTGTTATTCCCTATTTATCAGTTCATTTTAAAGAAAAAATCACGCCTGACGGTGAACAGGTTTATTTTGCCGTGAGCAAAGACGGTTTTAATTGGGAACAGGTCAACGGCGGCAATCCCGTTCTGACGGCAGATTTAGGCGAAAAAGGTTGCCGTGATATTGAAATTGTGCGTCTTCACACGGGAGGCTTTGTGATTATTACTACCGACCTTTGCATAGCTTACCGATTTGACGAAAATTACAATATCGACTGGAAAGAAGCAAATTCAAAAGGCAGTAAGTGCCTGAGGATGTGGAAAACCGAGGATTTTACATCTTTCAGCGAAGAAAGACTTGTTCACTTCGGCAGAGACGATTTTGGCTGTATGTGGGCACCTGAGGTGTTTTTTGACGAAGAAAATGAAGAATATCTTATTCACTGGGGCTCAACGGTTGCAGAAGACAACTTCAGTCATATGTCGATTTACTGCTCAACCACCAAGGATTTTGAAGCATTTTCAGAGCCTGAAATGTTCTTCACAAAGGAGAATGAAATTCTCGACTCTCATATATTAAAAATCGGCGATACATACCACCTGTATTATAAAAATGCTCACAATCCGGGAATGAATATGCACTCCACGTCGAAGAGTCTGTACGGTCCTTACGAGAATGACGGTGAGTTTCAAAAGCTGATGGAAAAGCTTGACAAGCCCGGCGCCTATGAAGGTCCGACGACCTACCGCTTACCTGACGGCAGATGGTGCCTGATGCTTGACTTCTTCGGCTGTGAAAAGCCGAAAATGGGGTATGTTCCTTTTGTTTCGGCAACAGATGAGCACAAGAATTTTAAAATGTGCAAAGATGAATTTACATTCCCCTATGGCTTCAAGCACGGCAGATTTATTGAAATAACTCAGCAGGAATATGAGAATTTAAAGAAGCTCGCAATATAGCAGAAACCCCACCATTTGGTGGGGTTAACTTATGGTACATCGGTTGTAGTTTGATATTCAAGCTTAAATATGTACCGTGTTCCAAACCCTATATATCCAATTGCCGCGTAAGTATCTCCATTATTCAATTTGAATATATAATACACATCATCATTCGGGTTTGTTTCGGAATATGCTTCAACACAATTGTTTCTAATTTCTTTTGCAGAATACCCTTCCGCCCAAAATTCACTTGTCAGCAGTTCATCAAAAGTTTCTTTATTAAGTTTAATCGGATTTAATTCACCGATTTCACGCCATTCTAATGAATAAAAATCGTCCAATGAATACAGTATCTTGTCACTCCAACGTATATAAAACGACGGCATATTCCAACCCTCTTTGTATATAATTGAAGAATAGTGCCCGGCTTCATATATAATTTTATCAGCTACGAAACTTTCTGCAACGTATAACGGATAATCAGTTATTTCATTTTTGGCTCTTAATGATTGTTTAGGGTTAGTTAAAAAGCAGACGGAAAGAGCAACACACAGAACAACGCAAACTACCACGACCCAGAAAGCAGGCTTCTTGTAATGGAGAACAGATTTAACTCTGCTTTTAACTCCCGTTTCACCAAATGCCAACGGATAGGCCGAAACTTTTTTATGAGCCGTACTGCAATTTATAAGAGCGAGTGAATACGGCTTTTTGCACTCCACACCCATTTTTCTGATTACTCTTTCATCACAGGCAAATTCAATATCCTTGCAGAAAAGAATATACACAACCCACAGAATGGGGTTATACCAATAGACAGACAACAATAAAAATCCAAATGGCTTCCATATGTGGTCTAAGCGGTTTATATGAGCAAATTCGTGAGAAATCACATAGTTGGCATCTTCCTCGCTAATCCCTGACGGAAGATAAATTCGTGGTTTAAAAAAGCCGAGTATAAACGATGTATCGATTGTGTCACAATAAAAGATGTTCCCTTTAAGGCAGACAGCACCACTTACTTTTTGGCAAATTTTAATATAACTGATGAGCGCATACAGCATCATTATCCCCATACCCGCAATCCAGATTATTGATGCAACAAAAACAATAATCTGCATAGGATTTGCACTATCACCAATATTGGGTGCTAATTCATAATACATATAACCGTTTAATCCTGCACCTAATTTCGGTATCCCAGTTTGTATATTGGGATGCTCAGCATACATTATGTCATAGGGTACGGTTTCGTCATTTGGAATAAGGCTCAGAAAGCTTTCAACAGAAAACGGACAGACAAGCCTGATTGCAACCAAACCCCACAAAAACAGGCTGACGATCCTCGGCGCTTTTTTGAGGTGAAAACGGATTATAATAACCACAAGAGCAATCCACCCTGCCGTTATACACATATTGAGCATTTTCAGAAAAACAGCTTCCATAATCAGCCCTCCTCATATTCCTCCACCATTTTGCGAAGCTCTGCAACCTCTTTTGGGGTAAGCTTCTTCCTTGAAGTAAAAGCCACAAGGAACGCAGGCAAAGAGCCGTCAAAGGTTTCCTCAACGAATTTTTCACTTTGAAGAGAATAAAATTCCTGCCTTGAAACAAGCGAGGTTACAGTTCCCTTAACATTCTGAAAGATTCCCTTATCACAAAGACGCTTCAGAACTGTGTAGGTGGTTGATTTTTTCCAATGTAACTCTTCCTCGCTCTTTTTTGCAAGCGTTGAAGAATGAATTGGCTCATTCTCCCAGATAATGTCAGCAAATCGCGATTCAATTACACCTAACTGATAATCTTTCATTGCAATCCCCTTTCATTCTACATTCTGTAGAACAATTTTATTCTACACCTTGTAGAATAAAATGTCAAGAAAAAAGTCGGATAAAATTATCCGACTTTATATCTTTATTCAAGAACTGCGCCTGTGCAGCCTGATGTAACAAGCTTTGCATACCTTGCAAGGTAGCCGTGAGTGATACGGGGCTGACGGGGTTTCCACTGTGCTCTTCTCTTTTCAAGCTCTTCGTCAGAAACGAGAACGTTGATTGTGTTAGCGGGAATGTCAATTTCAATAATGTCGCCCTCTTCAATAAGAGCGATGTTACCGCCTACTGCAGCTTCGGGTGAAACATGGCCGATAGCCGCACCTCATGTTGCGCCTGAGAAACGGCCGTCTGTAATCAAAGCCACGCAGTTACCAAGACCGCTGCCCATAATAGCGGATGTGGGGTTGAGCATTTCTCTCATACCGGGGCCGCCTTTGGGGCCTTCATAACGGATAACAACAACCTCACCAGGATTGATTTTGCCGCCGTAGATTGCATTGAGGGCATCTTCTTCGCAGTCAAACACTCTTGCCTTACCGCTGTGGCTCATCATTTCGGGAGCAACTGCAGAACGCTTTACAACACTGCCTTCGGGAGCAAGGTTACCCTTGAGAACTGCAATACCGCCCGTTGTGCTGTAGGGATTATCAACTGTTCTGATGATGTTTGTATCTTTGATTTCACAGCCGTCGATATTTTCTTTAACGGTTTTACCTGTTGCTGTGATAAGGTCTGTTTTGAGAAGACCCAATTTATCAATTTCGTGCATAACTGCGCTGATTCCGCCTGCTTCGTTAAGCTGCTCTATGTAGTGATTGCCTGCGGGAGCAAGGTGGCAGAGGTTGGGAGTTTTGTCTGAAATTGCATTTGCAACTGACAAATCAAGCTTGATTCCGCACTCATGAGCTATTGCAGGAATATGAAGCATACTGTTTGTGCTGCAGCCGAGAGCCATATCAATTGTGAGCGCATTCATAAATGCATCTTCTGTCATAATATCTCTGGGCTTGATGTCATTTTTGATAAGCTCAATAATCTGCATACCTGCACGCTTTGCAAGCTGAAGTCTTGCAGAATATACACCGGGGATTGTTCCGTTGCCGGGAAGAGCCATACCGAGAACTTCGCTGAGACAGTTCATTGAGTTGGCTGTGAACATACCTGAGCAGGAGCCGCAGGTGGGACAAGCCTTGTTTTCAAATTCGCAGAGCTTTTTGTCATCAATCTGACCTGTTCTGAACTGGCTTACTGCCTCGGAAACGTCTGAATAGCTGATTTTTTTGCCGTCCATTGTGCCTGCAAGCATAGGTCCGCCGCTTACAAAAATTGAAGGAACATTGAGTCTTGCGGCAGCCATAAGAAGGCCGGGAACGTTTTTGTCACAGTTGGGAACCATAACAAGACCGTCAAAGGGATGAGCAGTTGCCATAGCCTCAGTTGAGTCGGCAATCAATTCTCTTGTAACAAGAGAGTATTTCATACCCTCGTGACCCATAGCAATACCGTCACAAACAGCAATTGCAGGGAAAACGATGGGAACACCGCCTGCCATTGCAACGCCCTGTTTAACGGCTTCAACAACCTTGTCAATATTCATATGACCCGGAACAATATCATTCTGTGAGCTTACGATACCGATAAGGGGTTTGCCGATTTCTTCGTCAGTAAGACCGAGAGCGTGAAGCAAAGCTCTCTGAGGAGCCGCGTTAATGCCCTTGGTAATTTTATCACTTCTCATTTTCAACACTCCTTTTTGAGATTACCGAATAATTATACTACACCTTGAATTACAATGTCAATCAAGATGAATATTTTCTTTAATATAAGTCAAAATTTCGTCGCGGTCATTATTTATTTCACTGTGTGCGACTTTTTTTAATATGAATGCCAAGGTATCACCGATGCTTTTTCCTTTGATTCCCAATGCATTCAAATCATTGCCGTTGACTTTTAAATCAGCTAAGCTCAGGCAGACATTATCGGCAAGAAGCTTGTTGATGATTTTTTCCGTCGATTCAATCTGAGCCAGGGTTTCGGGCTGATATTCGGGGCTCTGAGCCAAAGCATCCGCCCTGAAAACAGGCATCAGACGAAGAAGAAATTCAGGTGAATATTCAACGCAAAGGTCAACAGTCTGCTTCAGATCCCCTAACGGGCGCAAATCGTGACACAAAACGAGATTGTAAATCTCCTCCTGCTCAAGCTTTGAAAAACGCAGATTTTTGAGAATATCACGGCTGATTTCCGCGCTGACGCTCTGATGCATTTTAAAGTGGGACTGGCCGTTTTCATCAACTGTGTGCATTTTCGGCTTTCCCGAATCGTGCAAAAGCATTGTCATTCTGAGAATCGGGTCGGCAGGCACATTGGCAACAGAAACCACAGTATGTTCCCAAACGTCATAGATATGAAACGGCGTATTTTGAGGGAATTTATACATTGCTTCAAGTTCGGGGATAATTTCAAAAAACACGGGGGCAAAATTCAAAAGAATTTCCCTGACCCTCACACCGCATAAAAGCTTCAACAGCTCAACTCTGATGCGCTCTTTGGCAACATTACCTAGTAAGTGTTTATTTTTGATTATACTCTCGGCAGTTTCGGGTGAAATATCAAAATCAAGCGTGCAGGCAAAGCGGAGAGCTCGCATAATGCGCAGGGCGTCTTCGTTAAATCTGCAGTCGGGGTCTCCCACACAGCGGATAACTCTGCGTTCAATATCTCCCCTGCCGTCAAAGGGGTCAACAAGACCCGACACAGGGTTATAAGCCATGGCGTTAACTGTGAAATCCCGACGGGATAAATCCTTGTGAATATCTTCCGTGAATTCAACAGAGTCAGGGTGGCGGTTGTCGGTGTAATCGCCGTCAACGCGCATTGTGGTGATTTCAAGCACTTCACCGTCGATAATAACACTAAGCGTGCCGTGCTTTATACCCGTTTCAATCACTCTGTAATGGGCAAAAACTTTTTTCATTTCATCAGGGGTCGCAGAGGTGGTTATATCCCAATCATTTGCAACCTTACCGAGAAAAGCATCACGCACACAGCCGCCCACAACATAAGCCTCAAAGCCGTGGGTACTGAGCATATCAAGAGCAATCATAATGTTTTTGGGGATTTTAATTTTCACAAGTCTCACCTGCCTCTTTACAATTTTAACACCATACGATATAATTATCAAGAAGAAAGGAAGATTTTATGAATATACAGATATACGGAAAAGCAAAATGCTTCGACACTAAAAAGGCAGAAAGATATTTTAAAGAAAGAAAAATCAAATATCAGTTCATTGACCTTGCAAAATTCGGAATGAGCAAGGGCGAGTATAATAACATTCTCCGTGCAATCGGCAACTTTGACGATTTGCTCGACAAAAGCTCAAAGGCATACGAAGCAAGCTTTATAGAATACCTTGCTTCAAAAGAAGCAAAGGAAGAAAAGCTTCTTGAAAATCAGACAATTTTTAAAACACCCATTGTCCGCAACGGCAAGCAGGCTACTGTTGGGTATCAACCTGATGTGTGGAAAACATGGGAATAATACAAAAAAATTCAGCCTCCCGAGCGGGAGGCTGTTTTATTTTTTAATACCAAATCCAACCGAAAAGGAGGATTACTATTATCCACTGCCACCAGACGTATTTCACCTCTACGGTTGCGGTGTCAGAGGCAACATTTCCGTATTCATCAGTTACGGTGCAGGTGATTTCTGCTGTGCCTTTGCCGGCGGCATAAACATTGCCGTTTTCATCTACAGTAGCAACAGATGTGTCAGAGGATGAATAAGCCACGGCATATTCAACTCCGCTGTCAACAGTAATCGCCGGAGTTAAAGCTAAAGAGGTTTTATACTGCATCGAAAGATTGTCGATTGAAACGCTGTTAACCGAGCCGAATCTGGAAATTGACTGAGTATCGAGAACGGTTGTGCAAACCGAGCATTTGAGCACCTTTGTGCCGTCTGTGAGTGAGGTTGCAGGCACGGTAACGACCCATTCACCGGGGGTGTGACCTGCTTCAACAACATAATCGGCAATATAAGTATCACCGCAGGAGCACGTGTAGGTTGTGTAGCCCTGCTCGGTGCAAGTGGGCGGAGTTACAACCGCTTTGTGGCTGTGAGGAATCACGGGGATTTCTCTTGTCTCAGTATATTTACAGCGAGAGCAACCGCGTGTTTCTTCGCCTGTTTCTGTGCAGGTTGCGGGGGTAATTTCTTCCCAACCGCCCATATCGTGACCGAGAGGGTCAACATAATCATCAACATAAGTTTCATCACAGGGGCAGGTGTAGGTTGTGTATCCCTCGTCTTCGCAGGTTGGGTCAGTTACAACAGACGAATAGCGGTGCTCAAAGCCTGAAACAGAGCTTGTGATAATCGGCTCAACCTTAACATTTTCATCACCGACAGCCTCACAGTCAGTAGCCTTGACATTGAAGCTATAGGAGTCATCAATCACTTCAAGAGTAACAACGGCAAGATTGCCGGGAGTAATACCGTCAAAGGAAGCTATGGCAATGTTGTTGTTTGCATTTGATGCAGGATTTGAAGCAAAGAGAACGCCTGACTCCTCGGCAAAAGCACCTTTTTCAATAGACCTGCACACAAGTCCGTTCATTTCAAACGCTAAATCAATGCTGTTGAAAGTACCGCTTGTGAGGTCAATTGCGGCCGTGATGATGTTGCCGTCTTTGTTGAGTTGGGTGACATTGAGTTCAACATCTTCTTCAGTCAGAAAATGAATATCTGCATTAAATACGGAATTGTTTCCTCCTGATTTTTCCACATTTTTCCATTTTTCTTCGGTTCCGTCATAATAAACATCTGCTAAGTTCTCACAACCAAGCCAACCAATAGAGGTAACACTGCCGGGAACATACAGACTTGTGAGATTATCGCAATTATAAAAAGCAGACTCAGCAATACACTTTGTTCCGTTTTTAATTTTAAATGAACCCGAAATAGTATCTTTTGCATCAATCAAATGATTACCAATGTAAAGAACACCATTTTCCCGATTTAAGTCATTATTATAATAACCTGTTCCAGCAAAAACATCTTCATCAATATGAGTGACACTATCCGAAATTGTTATATCTATAAGGCTACTACAGCCTTCAAAAGCAGAGGGCTTAATTCTTGTTACCGAATTACCTATTGTCACACTTGAAAGGCTACGATAATAATAGAATGCAACCGCATCAATGCACGTAACACCATCTTCAATTACAACCGATTTTATATCTTGCTTGTAATCCTGCCAAGGACAATTGTAATAAACATCCTCTATCATCTCTCCCTCACCGCTTATGGTGAGTTCGCCTGTGGCTTCATCAAAAGACCAATAGAGATTATCTCCGCACATACCAGAAGTGGCGGCAGAAACAGTAAGGGGCACCGCTGAAACAAGCATTATTAGCACCAGAAGCACCGATAAAATTTTATTGAAACGAGTTTTCATAAGAGTCCCCTCCTTATATGTTCATTATAAACGGATATTAAAAAATGTCAATATAGAATTTTCAGATTTGTTTTCAGGGCCGACGCAGAGACCGGCCCTAACTTTTTTACTGACGCCCGATGGGCGCCCCTACGAGATTAACGGTAGCACTATGTAGAGAATGGCGCTTGCGACATTCCTTGGACTCGGTGTTTCGGTGCGTCGAAAATCGCCGCACCCTACAACTTGTTATATTTTCAACATTTCGCCAAGGTGGAGGGAATAAATGAGGGTGCAATCAACAGGCACACCTGTGCACTCGGCAAGAGCGCGCTCATACATTCTGAGCTGGTTATAATAGCGCTCACGGAGAATTTCAATATCCTTGACTTTATCTGTTTTATAATCCACTATAATCCACTTACCGTCTTTGATAAAAGCGCAGTCGATATAGCCCTGCACCACAATCGGCTCAGCGGCCGACAAATCGGAAATATCGGGATAAATCTCTTTGGCAGGCACGGTAAATGTGACCTTTTTTTCTCTTAAAAGAGTGGCTGATGAAGTAATCTCTTTTGCGATGTCGCTTTGGAAAAAGTGTGAAAGTGAATTAAAATCAAGCACCTTTTCTTCTTCGGCAGAAAGCTTGTTGCTTTCAACCATCCGCCTTGCCTGCTCTTTTACATCTATATTAAGAGAATAGTCATAAAACTCCATAAATTTGTGAACAGCCGTTCCCTTTGATGCAGATGTCATACCGTCTTTAAGAAGAAAATCAGGCTTTCGGGAAGCAAAATACTCCATACTGTCAGATGTCTGTTCAAGCTGAGAGGGCGACACCTTTGCAACGATATGAGAAAGGTTGCCGTAAGGATAAGAAAAGCTAAGTCGCTCTTTAAGAAGCGAAAGAAGCTCTTCGTCAACAATCGGCTCATCTTCAGAAGCGTCGGCTTCTGTCATTTCGGGGATATCAGAGTATTTTATCACACCGAGAGCAGATTCACACTTCAGGTTGCCGTAAGGTGTTGCGCCCGCAGGCAACATAAAATCGGGGTGACGGACACTTGAGAGCAAAAGCCAGTCTGCAATAGATTTGCAGGAAAGCACCTTATAGGGGTGAAGTTTTTCGTCTTTTGTCAAGGATGAAGAAATACCGAGAATTTTTTTATCGGGGTTATCTTCCCTCAAAATGCAGACAAGCTGTTCCTTTGCTCGAGTGAGAGCAACATACAGCACGCGAAGCTCTTCGGAACGTTCCGAACGCTCCTGAGCCAGCTGCACAGCCTTCTGAGGCAAGGTATCAAAGCGGCGGTATGAATCAATACGCCTGAATGCAATACCGTCCACAGGGTGGAAAGAAACGTTATTTTTAAGGTAATCGTCATTAAAACGGGCAGAGCAATCGGCAAGAATGCACACGGGAAATTCGAGCCCCTTGCTTTTGTGAATACTCATTATTCTGACAACGTTTGCAGACTCGGAAATTTCATTTGCAATTTCCATATCCCCTCGCTGTTTTTCAACACGGTCAATAAAACGCAGAAAGCCTGAAATGCCGATATGACCCGCCTGTTCATATTTCTGAGCGTAATCCAGCAAAAGAGCGAGGTTGGCACGGCGCTGTGAGCCGTTGGGCATTGCACACACCAAAGCATCGTAGCCTGTTACGTCAAGAAGCTCGCGGACAAAATCACCTGCACCAAGAGTTGCACTCAGGGTACGGAGTGTTTTGAGGCAAGTGAGAAAATCGCGGCATTTTCTGCTGCCCTTTTCTGCGGCGGAAACAACACAGGAATAATATGAAGCCTTGCGGTTATCAATGCGGTAGGTTGCCAGATCGTCGGGAGTGAAGCCGAACGAAGGAGAAAGCATTGTTGTTACAAGAGGAATATCCTGCTGAGGGTTGTCAACAGCACGCATAAACGCAAGAACGGTTTTGATTTCTGTTGCATCAAAGAATCCGTTTCGGCTTGAAATGTGGCAAGGTATTCCCTTTTGAGTGAGAACGGAAGAATATACCTCCGCTTTGTTTTTGGTGGAGCGCAGAAGAATGCAGAAATCCTTGTATTGAGCCTTGCGCTGAAAATCTCCGTCCTTGACGGTAAGTCCGCTGTCGATAGCAGACTGAATATAATCAGCAATATATTCAGCCTCAAAGGTTCTGCTCACTCTTGCAGTCGGGTCAGAGATTATATGAATTTCGGCATCGGGAGTAGCCTTGGGGTCATACAGAGCACGGGATTTGAGGGCCTCGTTTTCGTCATAATTCAGCTCCCCTGCCTTTTCGCTCATAAGCTGTTCGAAGGCGAAGTTGACATAATCGGTCACACCCTTGCGACTGCGGAAATTGAAATCAAGGTTAATTCTGGCAGGATAATTGCCGTCAACATAAGGCTTGAGAGCCTTGCGGCGACCAAGAAAAATAGACGGCATTGCCTGACGGAAGCGGTAAATGCTCTGCTTGACATCGCCAACCATAAAGAGGTTGGTTTCATTCTTGGAAACAGCTTTAAAAAGAATATTCTGAGTTTCGTTGATATCCTGGAATTCGTCAATCAGAATTTCGTCGAACTGCTGAGAAACAGCCTTAGCAAGTTCGGTTTTAACAGGGTTGCCGTTTTCATCAATATCTTTAACAAGGAGCTTAACGGTGTAATCAACAACATCGCTGAAATCAACACCGTTTGACGCGGCCTTGAGGGCGGTAAATTCCTTTGAAAAGTCTTTGACAAGGTCAATGAGCTTCTGCACAGCAGGAAGAAGAAATTCAACATCTTCTTTAAATTCCGCATCGTTACAGCAAAGAAGCTTTGGCAGACGTTTGGTCATAATTTCCACAACCTCGGCCTTAATCGCCTTGGCTCGGGGGCCGTAGGTCGTTTCTTTTCTGGCAATTGTGCCGGAACGGAATTTCTGAGCGTGCGCACAGATTTCATCCCAGGTACCGTTTTCCAGCACAGAGATAAAGGTGTTAAAGTATTCTTCGTATTCACCGAAAAGGGGTGCAAATTTGACATAAGCCTCGGGGTCGTCAGCTTCAATGGCATCTATTGCACTTTTAGAGATTTGGCGGCAATAGTCAACCATATCAATAATATAATCAACGATTGTTGCACCCCAGGGGCTGTTGAGAATCTCTGTAGGATTTTTATACGGAGTAATGAGGGAATCAAGCCATTTTTCAGAAAACGGAAACGCCCTTGAATTTTCATAAAGAGAAGTGATAATCGAGCTGAGCTTTGAGTCGTCGCCTGAAGTGACAAACAAATCAAGCAGTCTGCGAAAAGCCTCGCTGTTTTCACGGTATGCCTTCTCAATGACAATATCTACGGCATCTGACTGCATCAGGTCAAGCTGTGTCTGCTCAAGAAGCTTAAAATCGGGAGAAATGCCGAGCTGCTGAAAATTCTCACGGACAAGCTCACCGCAAAAGCTGTCGATTGTGCTGATATGGGCAAAGGGAAGAAGCATTCTCTGACGCAAAAGATGCTCGTTATCAGGTTCTGATTCAAGACGTTTTTCAATTGCAGAAGCAATTTTTTCACGCATCTGAGCAGTTGCGGCTTTGGTGAAGGTTACAATCAGCAATCTGTCTGCAGAGCAGGGCTTTTCCTTATCTTCAAGACGGCGGATCACCCTTTCAACAAGAACGGTGGTTTTACCCGAACCGGCCGCCGCAGAAACGAGAATTGTTCCGTCCCGCGAGTCAATAGCCTGCTGTTGTTCTTTAGTCCATTGCGGCATTTTCTTCACCATCCTTTTCTGCTAAAATTTTGAAGCAATCTTCATCCGAAAGCTTTTCGATTTCTTTTTTTCTGTCATCAGGCTCAAAACCGCAGACAGTTTTATAATCACAATATTTACACGCATCGGTGTAGGCACTCGTTGTGCTCTGGGAGAAAACGGGTTCGGCCTGTATTTGGCCCTGATGAAGGCTGTCCCCCATTTCACGCAGGATGTTTTCAACCTTTTCGCTGAGCAGTTTCATTTCCTTAAGTCCGATAAGACTTCCCGAGAAGGCACATTTCTTTTCATCATATTTTACGGGAATGAACACACCTGATTTATTGTTATCCATACCGATGATTACGCGGGAATCATCAAGCACCATACCGTTCATACGGCAATCCTTCATCTGCTGAGTCAGGATTTCATCATCGGTGGCATCACGGCCCAAATCGGTAACAGTGGCCTTGACAGGCATATATAAAATACCGGCGGGAGAGATGTTTTCATATTTGCCCGTTCCGTTTTTCCAGATAGCGAACAGGTAAATAAACATCTGCATATTAAGGCCGTAAAAAATATCGCTGAGCTGGAAGTTTTTGCCTCCTGATTTATAGTCAACCACTCTGACGAATTTTTTGTCGTCAAGGGTCATCATATCCACCCTGTCAACGGAGCCCTTGAGCCTCATTGAGCCGTCAGAAAGCTCAACAACATAAGGCTTGACCTCGCTGTCGTTATCAATCGGAAGCTCAAAATCAACAGGCACAAAGTCGCTGACGGAAAACTCTTTTATAAGCCTTTTGGCCACAGCGCAGACAGTTTTTCCAAGGCTCATATAAAGATAGTTAAATCTCTCGCTGTGTTCCTGCTCCGCACTCATATTGATAGCAAAATAGCCTTCAAGAATAGACAGCACTATTTCGTCAATCTGCGCATCAGTCATTTTGCAAAGAGCTTCACTGCCGTGGGTTTTTATGAGAGTTTCAAGCACATAGTGAATAACCGTGCCCTTTTGCATCGGGTCAAGCTCAGCAACACGGGCAGGCTTTGCCTGAATGCCGTATTTGCAGAAATATTCAAAGGGGCATTTAAAATAAGTTTCAACCCTTGTGGCAGACATATACATATCACGGCCAAAAAGCTTCTGCGCCACAGACTTGTCTTCAATTGTAAATTCTTTTTTATCTGCGGCACGCTTCAAGGCGCGGAGCTTATCTTTGTGCTGAGCATCGTTTTCAAAATATGCTTTGAGGGTTGCAATAACGCTGTCGGGATTTCTCCAGCCTTTTGCCATGACCTCAAAAGAAGCCTTGGTGCTTCTGAGAAAATCTGTTTTTTCCGTGAGGGAGGTGTCAACAGTTTTAACCTCAGGGAAGATTTTATTAAGCTGTGAAATCAGCTCAGAGGGTGCAAGCTCAGCACCTGAAACGGTTTTGGCACAATATGACAAATAAAGCTTGTGGGTTGCGCCGCAAAGGGTTTTGTATGAAATAAATCTTTCTTCCATAATATCCTCGTCTGCCTGCTGGCCGAGGTCGATACCGAAGGATTTGAGCTGTTCTCTTTCATTTCTTGAAAGGACTTTTTTATTGAGCTGAATATACGGAAATACACCGTCATTAACACCAACGGCAAAAATCACCTTTGGTGACGAAGTGAGAACTCGCTCCGCCGAGCCGATTAAAACCTCATCGAGGCCGTTGGGCAATGCGCCGATCGTAAAGCGCGAAACCATAGTGTTGAAAAGCTCTTCAAAGCGTCTGGCGGTGAGGCTGGTGTTTTTCAACACAGATGCGGTGTCATCGAGAATTTCAATGAGAATTTCCCATATTCTTTCCTGCTCAAGAGCAAGCTCAATTTCACCGTTTTCTCTGAGCTCAAGTGAAATTTTTTTAAGATTTTCTGCAACATTGAAGTCACACAGCAAA
>JAGBHX010000003.1 GCA_017935265.1 Clostridia bacterium
GGTAGAGTTGAGCGTGGTCAGCTCAAGACTGGTGAAGAAGTCGAAATCGTTGGTCTTACAGACGAAAAGAGAAAGACTGTATGTACAGGTATCGAAATGTTCCGTAAGCTTCTTGACTATGCAGAAGCAGGCGACAACATTGGTGCTCTTCTTCGTGGTATCCAGCGTACAGAGATTGAACGTGGTCAGGTTCTTTGCAAACCCGGCTCAATCAATCCTCACACAAAGTTCTCAGGTCAGGTTTACGTTTTGAGCAAGGATGAAGGCGGTCGTCATACTCCTTTCTTCAACAACTACCGTCCTCAGTTCTACTTCCGTACAACTGACGTTACAGGCGTTATCACTCTTCCCGAAGGAACAGAGATGTGCATGCCCGGTGACAACGTTGTTATGAACGTTGAACTTATCACTCCTATCGCAATCGAAGAAGGTCTTCGTTTTGCTATCCGTGAAGGCGGCCGTACAGTTGGTTCAGGCGTTGTTACAGCTATCAACGAATAATTAACAGTACAATTCTTTAAAATCAGCAGCAATTCGCAAGAGTTGCTGCTTTTTTTATTTGTTTCATTTGACAAACCAATTACGTTGTTATATAATATCTAAAAACGCAATTAAGGAGATGTTCAAAATGGAAAAGAAGTCAGGATTTATGGGCGAATTCAAAAAGTTTATTATGCGCGGCAACGTTATTGACCTTGCTGTCGGTGTTATCGTTGGCGGTGCTTTTCAGGCAATCGTAAAGTCTCTTGTTGATGACATCGTAATGCCTGTTATCAGCCTTATTACAAAGGGTATTGATTTTACAGAAAAGTTTGTTGCTCTTGACGGTGTTGATTATGCAACTCTTGCAGATGCTCAGGCTGCCGGTGCCGCAGTGATTACATACGGCAACTTCATCAGCGCATTAATCAATTTCTTCATTATGGCTTTCGTTATTTTCTGCCTTGTTAAATCTATCAACACAATCAGCGAAAAAACAAGCAAAAAGGAAGAAGAAGCTCCTGCAGAGCCCACCACAAAGGTATGCCCCTATTGTCAGTCCGAAATCAGCATCAAGGCAACAAAGTGCCCCTGCTGTACTTCTGATTTAGCAGAATAATTTATCGGAGTTTTGTTTATGAACGGAGAAGTAACTTTTAGAAAAGCTGCGTTTGGCGGTTTCAACCGTGAAGATGTTATGGAATACATCAGCAGTGTTGCCACCACCAACAACGAGCAGCAGAAGCTTCGTGTTGCTTTGAGAGAAGCTGAAGCTAAAATTGAAAAGCTTGAAGCAGAGCTCAAGGCTAAGGACAGCGACCTTGCTCAGGTCCAGGATACAAGCGAGGAGCAGGAGAAGCTCAGTGAAGCTTTGAAGGAATCCGAATCAACTGTTGAAAAGCTCAGAGTTGAGCTTGAAACCAAAAATTTGCAGCTTGCCGAGGCAGAGGCTGAGATTATATCTCTCAGAGCAAAGCTGGGGGAGTCTGATGAGCTCAAGGAAAAGCTTCAGCAGTATGAGAACAAGGCTTCTGATTTTGACAACACAGCCGACAAGCTGATGCGTGAGTCTATGGCTTATGCAGAAAGATATGTTGAAAGCGCAAACCTTATGGCAGGCAACATCCGCAAGGAAACTCTCACCAAGGTGAAGGATGCCGATGCCAAGGTTGATGAAATGCTCTCAAAGGCAGCCGCTTTTTCAAAAGAATGTGAAACACTTGGTGAAATGCTCAATTCTTTCAAGGCTCAGCTTGCAGAAATTCAGAAAAATTTTGAATAACAAAAACAAGGACTGTTTCGCTTTGAAACAGTCCTTTGCTATTATTTATTAAGTTCATCCAACAATGATGCGTCCAGCCTTTTGAGCGTGATGTCTTTCCATGAGTCGTGAGCATCTCTCAGAAGCTGAGGAGAGTCGGTTTCAATTGCGTACGCTCCGTAGCTCATCGTCAGATACATTTCAACCTCTTTTTCAACGTCTGTTACTATGTAGGGTATGCCCTTTTGCGAAAGTGCTTCAACAAGCTCACGGGAAATATCCCTCGCTTTAATCACAACACCGCCGAGCATATAATCATTCATAAGACGAGCAACGTTTTCAACGCTTTTTTCTGTTGCGCCGTCAGGCTCAAAATCAAAGTAAACTCTGACGGGAGTGTCTTCGCCGGAAATCAGGGGATACCGTTTGCTGTCGATGCCTGAAATCATAACACGCTTTGAGATACCGTATTCACCGATAAGACGGTTAAATTCACTCAACGAGCTTAACTGCCTGAGACGGAAATTGACATTGAGAGCCTCGTAATTTTCAGAGCACATAAGCTTGAAAATTTCTTCAGCCTTCAATGTGTTTTCGTTGATGTCGGTATAATCGTCGGTGATGACGGGAGTGCCGTCAGCCTTGAAACACAAGTCAACCGTAACGGTGTCTGCGCCCAGACGGACAGCTTCCTTGATGCCGGCAACAGAATGGGCAATGCCGTCGATTTCGGCACAGTCGGTGATAACATTGAGAGGTGAGTAGAGCTCAAGATTGTTCTGAGTATATTGCTCAATCAGCTTGCTGTTGCGGAAACTGTTTGCCGCAGGAATAATCACCGCAAGCGCAACTGCAACCGCGCAAACAACAGAAACGGCAATAACAGAACGTTTTTTGGTTTTCAACTTATGACCTCCCGGCGGCCTTTGTTATTTCAACAAGCTGTGGCATCTTTGCTTCAACATCTTTAATCAGCTTAATCTGTGCTCTTGTTCTTGCAAGATTGTGCTTATCAAAGCTGGTTTTGAAGTAAATGTCACCTTCGAGGTAGTCGGTCAGAAAGCGCATTGCAACCTCCTGAGTGAGAAGAATCACCGAGAATGGGAGAAGCTCAATTTCCTTCGGGAGGAGCTTGCCGTCTGTTCCGTCAAGAAATCCCTTAACATATGCTTCAAAGGCTTCAACATTGAGGCCGATAGCTTCTTCATCATCCTCTTCGCCGAAGGTTGCGCTTGTTCTGATACCGTCACCGAAGTCATAAAGTGATGAGCCGGGCATAATCGTGTCAAGGTCAATAACGCAGATAGCCTTTTTGCTGTCGCCGTCAAAAAGAACGTTGTTGATTTTGGTGTCGTTGTGAGTAACTCTCACGGGAATTTCGCCTTTTTCAAGCAAATCAGTCACAACGCAGGTGTTATCTTTTCGGTCAATGAAGAATTGGACTTCATCCCTTACCTCATCAACTCTGCCTGCCTTGTTTTCTTCAACAGCCTTGAGAAGATTGTTGTAACGTGAGGGAGTATGGTGAAAATTGGGGATAGTTTCAAAAAGCTCATTTCCCGGGAAATCCCCAAGAAGATACTGGAAATTACCGAAAGCTTTTGCGGCCTCATAAATCTCATTCAGTGAGCAGCCTGATGAAATAGTGTAGCTGTTATCAAGGTAAACATAGCTTCTCCAGCATTGACCGTCTTCATCAATGTAAAAGGGCTTACCGTCAACTGTTTTCAAAAATCTCAATGTCTGTCTGTCGGCGTTGCCGCCCTCAGCTTCAATTGATTTTTTAAGGTATTCCGTAACTGAAATGATGTTATCCATAAGGTGGTCGGGGTTTCTGAACACGTTTGTGTTGATTTTTTGAATAACATATTTATTTTCGCCGAAGTCAGCAACAAGGGTGGTGTTAATAAGACCTTCGTTGATAGGCTGAGCATCTTTGAACTCTCCCTCAAAAGGGAATCGGGATAATATGCTTGAAATATCAAGTTCCATAAAATTACCTCAATATTATTTTTCTTCAGCAGCAGTCCGAGCAACACCGTTGTCGGATAAACTGCACCTACATAATTATACAATTCCTTTTTCGATATGTCAATGAAATTAACAGGCATTTTATGGTAAATGTCATATTTCTTTTTTTCTATTGAAAAAGCAGAAGCTTTGTGATATAATTACCAAGCATTTAGTTTTAAAAAGGATGGTATATGTTTATGAGTAATACAGGCATATCTGCCAAAAGAATAACAGCGCTTCTGTGCGCATTGGTTTTTGTTTTGAGCATGGCGCTCACAGGCTGTCAGATCGGCTCATCTGATGAGGGCAAAACCACCACTACCAAGCCCACCGGCAATCAGGCTCTTGAATACGTTGACCCCAATCAGGGTCTTGTCTGCCCCAAGTGCGGCTCTTCAAATGTTGACGATGCGTGGCGCGAGGGCGAGGATTATGATGAGCACTACATCTGCTATGACTGTGAATATGAATGGTACGTTCTCGGCGGTGTTGCTTATGAAATCAAAGACAACGGCCAGAGTGTAACAATTCCCAACTATACATACAGACCCAATAACAATTACAGACCCAACAACAACTCATCCTCAGGCAACAAAAATCCCTCAGGCAACGGCAACAGCAATACAACCACCACAACTACCGCAAAGCCCGGCCCCAACTTCACAGCTGATGACGCAAAAGAGCTTTACGACTACATTTCTTCCGGTAAGTGGCTCAATGAAATCAACTGGTATGTTGACGAAGAGGGCAACATCACCACAGAGGGTGACAAGGGTGTTCTCGGCTTCGGCTACAGCACAAAGGATAAATGCTTCTATGCCACAGGCAACGCCTGGCAGAGAGATTACGGCTACAACGAGCTTTATGACAAAACATCTCAGTTTATAGCTATCAGCTACGATACAATCAACGTTTACTTCCCCTATAAGAACAAGGAATGGATGATTCAGTTCTGGAAGGGTCAGTACGGTATGATTCTTCTCGGCGCTGAAATCGGTGTTTACAACCGTTCAATGAAAGCTGCAGAGAGCGACACAGGCTTCAATCACTACAACGCAGTTGCAGATAAAGAAAGACTTCCCATCAGCCTCACACTTTATCAGAACGATAAGGTCCTCTTCTCAAGAGCTCAGAAGGAAAACTGGTGGCAGACAGGCTTCGTTCCCGGTCAGCTTGGCGTAACAGGCGGTGTTATGGTCGGCTCACAGTACACAAAACAGCTCAAGGTTACCACAGCCATTACTCTTGATGATGCAGAGATGACAGCAGCCTTTGTTGAAGGTCTCAAAGCTGTTACAAGAATTTATAACAATGTTGATGCTATGAACGCTAATGACACAAGCGCAGGCTACCGTTCATTTTCATTCACAGAGGGTGACGGCGTTACTCCCGGAACATATTCTGTAAGCGGCAACACAGTTAAGCTTGCTTGGAAATAAGAGGTAATTCTATGAAAAGAGTATTTTCAGTTATTCTTGCTTTGGCAATGCTCGTTTCACTTGCGGCCTGCTCCAAAGCTCCGTCCTACACTCCCGAGCAGGTGGAGGAAATGGTTGAAACAGGCGAAATGGGAACAATTCAGGCTTTCTACAGTGTAAGAAATGCCGAAGACGGAAAGGGCGACTTCTACGTTCAGTTTAACTCAGCCCTTGAAAATGTTTTTGATTTCTATTCCGAAGACGGCACCTTGGTTGAATTTGACGGCAAGGCTGTTGTTTATGACAAAGAGGGTAACGAGGTTCCCAGAAGTGAGATTAAATACGGTCAGGGTCTTATAATTGCCTTTAACGGTGAAGCAGAAGATACCGACCCGCCCACAATCAAGGCTTATAAAGTTACATTAGCATAAAATTAAGACCCTCTCAATCGAGAGGGTCTTGCTTTATTTTGCAACTGATTCAATTGTAATCGGGCTTGAAGCCGAAATCACAAATCCGCAGGTGAAGGTTCCGCCGGGGAGGAGTCTGCCTTCGTTCTTGGTGGTTACGGTGATAACTCCCGTTTCGTTCTTGGCAGAGCAGTCCCAATTCTTTTCAACATTCACTCCGCCGCTGAGGTTAACCTTTGCGGAGGTGTTGTAAATTGTTTTCTGCGAATTGTTTTTGACAGTAAAATCAATCTGATACATATATTTGCCGTCGCCCGACTGCCAGGAATTTCCTATTCGGGCAATGTAATAAGCTCCGCTTTCTGCGGTTAAAAATGCCGCATTTTCACTTTTTCCTGAGCTTACGAAGTCTGAGTTAACCTCAGGCTCTTCTTTTTCTTCGGGCTGAGTGCCGTCGGGCTCTTCTGCTTCGGAGGAGGGCTCAGATGAAGGCTCTTCCTTTTGGGGAGCTTCGGTGCTTTGCGAAGGCTGCTCTTTGTCGGGCTTGTCTTCTTCGGACGAATGAACACCTATGTGCTGCATAATGAGCATAGTATCCTTTGAGTTGATTTCACCGTTGTTGTCAACATCGGCAATTTCTTTCTGTTCGTCAGTGAGCTGAGCACCGCCCGTGAAGTATTGTGACAAAAGTGTAACGTCTGCCGTATCGACCTTTCCGTCAAGGTTGACGTCACCGAGAGCATCGGCCTTTTTGTCGGAAAAAGTCATGCCGCTTGTAAACAGGCAAACAATTACAATGATTGCCGATATTATCGTAATTGATATAAGGTAGAGTATGAAGGGCTGTCTCGAACCCGGTTCAAATTTTAAAATCGGCTTTGGACTGTCTTTTTCCATACAATACCTCCTTTCACCGTAGGAGTAGTGTTATTACCGTAACATTATAGCAAACAATGGGTGATAATTGCAAGTGTTGGCTTAAATTTGTCAAATTGACGAAAAAGTTAATATATTTTTTTAAGATTATAAATTATTTTTAGCTAAAATGCTCGAAAATGATGTTTGTAGGTGATATAATGAGTCTATCGTCGGGTTTCGACGGTAGGTAAAGCCGCTTCACCGCGGCGAAGGAGGAAACATCATTGAAAACTTATAATGCTAATGACATTCGCAATATCGTTATTGCAGGACACGGTTCAAGAGGTAAAACAACTCTTGCCGAGGCTATGCTTTATTGGGCCGGCCTTACAGACCGTATGGGCAGAGTAGCCGACGGTAACACCGTTCTCGACTTTGACGCAGAAGAAAAGCGTCGCAAGACTTCTGTATCAAGTGCAGTTGCTCCCATTGATTGGAAGGATTGCAAAATCAATATAATCGACACTCCCGGCCTTTTTGACTTTGCAGGCGGTATGAGTGAGGGTATCCGTGCCGCTGAATGTGCACTCATCGTTACTTCTGCCGGCTCAGGCTACGACGTAGGTGCAGAAAAGGCATACAAGGCTGCCAAAAAACGCGGCATCGCAAGAATGTTTGCCGTTACACGCTGTGACGGTGAAAATGCCGATTTCTACAAAACCTTCGAGGCAATCAAAGAAGAGCACAAGAGCTCAGTTTGCCCCGTTGTTGTTCCTTACGTTGTTGACGGCAAGGTTAAGAGCTATGTTAACCTCGCTGCAAGAAAAGCTTATGAATACAAAGACGGCAAGCCCACAGAGGTTGCTATGCCCGAGGATGCTAAAATCACAGAGATGCTCGATATTCTCACAGAAACAGTTGCAACCTCTGACGAAGATTTGATGGAAAAATTCTTTGAGGGTGAAACCTTCTCCCGCAAAGAAATTGCTGGCGCACTTAACAAGGGCGTTAGCGAAGGTAATGTTTACCCCGTATATGCTTGTGCAGGCTACACCGGTGACGCTGTTGATATGCTTCTTGATGAAATTGCATTCTCAGCTCCCATCGCAGGTGAAAAAGCAGGCGAGGGCGACGTTGAATGTGACGAAAACGGACCTCTTGCAGCAATCTGCTTCAAGACTGTTGCTGACCCGTTCGTTGGTAAAATGTCATTTATGAAGGTAGTCAGAGGTAAGATTAAGGCTGACTCTTCTGCATATAACGTTCGCACAGGCGAAACTGAAAGAATGGGCAAAATCATCACAGTCCGCGGCGGCAAGCAGGAAGATGCAACATGTATCCCTGCAGGTGACATCGGTGTTGTTACAAAGCTTTCAGGCTTTAAGACAGGCGACACAATGTGTGACCCCAAGGCCGTTGTTGAGCTCGACGGTGTTGACTTCCCCGTACCCAACCTTTCAATGGCAGTTAAGGTTCGCAAAAAGGGCGAAGAAGAAAAGGTTGTTTCAGGTATTCACCGTCTTGTTGAAGAAGATCCCACAATCAAGTTTGAAATCAATTCCGAAACCCGTGAGCAGGTTCTCTACGGTATGGGCGAACAGCATCTTGACATCATAGCTTCCAAACTGAAGACTAAGTTCGGCGTTGAGGTTGATTTGGCAGTTCCCAGAGTTGCTTACAGAGAAGCAATCCGCAAGTCAGTTCAGGTTCAGGGTCGCCATAAGAAGCAGTCAGGCGGTCACGGCCAGTTCGGTGATGTTTGGATTCGCTTTGAGCCCCATGACGGCGATGACCTTATCTTTGAATCAGAGGTTGTAGGCGGCTCAGTTCCCAAGAACTTCTTCCCCGCAGTTGAAAAGGGTCTTCGCGATTGTATGAAGAAGGGCGTTATGGCTGGCTATCCTATGGTTGGCCTCAAGGCTGTTCTTTATGACGGCTCTTATCACCCTGTTGACTCCTCTGAAATGGCATTTAAAACTGCCGCTTCATTGGCATTCAAGAGCGGTATTCCTCAGGCAAGCCCCGTTATCCTTGAGCCTGTAGGCACTCTCAAGGCATATATGCCCGAAGATAACCTTGGCGACATTATGGGTGACGTTACAAAACGCCGCGGCCGTGTTCTCGGTATGGGTCCTGCAGAAGAACGCAAGATGCAGGAGCTCATTGCTGAAGTTCCGATGGCAGAAATGGGCGACTTCGCTACAGTTCTCCGCTCTGTAACAGCAGGCAGAGGCTACTACTTCCTTGAATTTGCAAGATACGAAGATGCACCTGCTCCCGTTGCAGAAAAAGTTATTGCAGAAGCAAAGGTTGACGAAGAAGACTAATACATATATAATCAAAGCGGTGTCGGAAACGGCACCGCTTTATTGTGAAATGGGGGATAAATACGGAACTTTCAATTATCAATCAAAGCAAATCAAATTTGGCTGTAGAAATAAACGGACAAGCGACAAATCTGACTCCAAAGCAAGAAGTGAAAGTTAATGTTTCAGATGATACAGACTCAATAAAGATTTTTGAAATCAAACAAAGCTTTTGGAATGTTATTGTCAATTTTGTTGTCGGTGCTGTCCTTGGTTTATTTGACCTGTCGGACGAAGCGTTATCAATGCGAAAGAGTGTTAAACTCCCAACAAAATTCAAGCTTTCTGACATGACTGCAGATAATACAATAATTATTGGAAACCCCTATCTTGATTTTGTGTCCTGTTCAATGATTTTAAACGGAAAAACAATCGACGGGGAACTTGAATTATCAGAAACAGAGCTTAATGCAAAAATCAAGGAGTATTATTTTAATCTGATTACACCGCTTTTTCTGCCTGAGTTTGTTTTAATTTTGCTTGCTGTTATATCAGCGGTGAAAGGTATATGGATTATAGCAAGTGCTATGTTATTGGTACAAGTTCTTATATTTGCTATGTATAAAAAGCACCTTGCTCCAAACAAAAAGACAAAGGAATATTTAAAAAGCAAAGTTAAGTCATAATTTGACTTTATTATTGTAAGAGTGTATAATTTTCTCTCGGTGAAAGAAATGAAACTCGTTTATCCGAAATATTATAAAGAATTCAGATGCATTGCCTCCCGGTGTGAAGACACCTGCTGTGCAGGATGGGAGATTGTTGTTGACTCCGATTCAGCCGATTATTACAAAACCGTTTCAGGCGAAATCGGTGACAGGCTCCGCCGTGAAATGAAAACAGACTCAGACGGTGATATTATCTTCTTGCTTAATAACGGCAGATGTCCTTTTCTCAACAGCACAAATCTTTGCGATATTTATTCCGCTTTGGGTGAAAAGGCTCTGTGTCACACCTGCACAAGGTTCCCTCGCTTTGTTGAGGATTACGGCGGCACCTGTGAAACGGGCTTAGGTCTTGCGTGCCCCGAAGCCGCAAGGCTCATTGTGAATGAAACAGGGGAAAGGGAGTTGCTTTTTGAATTTAACAGCGACTTACCCTTGCCAAATGACATTGACCCCGAAAAGTATTTTGAGCTTGCGTCCTTGCGCAAAACGATTTTTGCGGTTATTGATGATAACACAATGACCTTTGAAAACCGCCTGATGAAAATTCTTGAATTGGCAGGGGAGAGCAATCCCGAATTGCCTGCGGTTAAAAATTGTGTTATGAAGCTTCAAAAGCTTGATATTCTCACCCCTCGCTGGAAAAAGTTGATTTCACAAATCCCGGAAGAAAAGGATTTTTTACAAAATGTTCATCAAATGCAGAACATTGCATGGTATTATATTTACCGATATTTTTTAAGAAGTGTTTTTGACGGCGATACACTTTCAAAGGCTCGTCTTTGCGTGCTTGCCTGTGTTGTGATTAACGCTTATTCCAACAAAGAAACCGTTGCCGACATTGCTCACCTTTTTTCAAAAGAGGTTGAATACTCGGCTGACAACATAAAAAATATTTTTATTCAGTTAAAAGGAAACAACAATGAAACTTTTTGAAAACATAAGCTACGGTGACGATGAGGCACAAATCCTCGACTTTTATCTCCCTGATAATGAAAAGAATTATAACGTTGTTCTTATTTCTCTTCACGGCGGAAGCTGGTCAATGGGGGACAAGAGGGAATATTCCCGTGAAACCGAGGAATTTGTCAAAAGGCTCAATGTGCCAACGGTTAATATGAATTACCGTATGACACCCGCACTTCTTCCCGAAATGATGGAGGATGTGGAGCTTGCGATGAGCTTCATAATTGAATATGCTAAGCAATTTGGCTGTTGCTTTGAAAAATGTATTCTCCGAGGCTTTTCTGCAGGGGCACACATTGCAATGAGCTACGCTTATGAAAAGCAGGAATTATCACCGCTTCCGATTGCTTTTGTAATTGGTGAAGCCGCACCTGCCGACTTGTCAACGCCTCTCGGCGGTCCTGCTCAGGCATTTATCTGCCGCGGACTTTCCAATATCGTCGGTCAGAAAATCACCCGAGCCAACTGGTCGGAGCACGTGGACGAAATGAAAGAGCTTTCGCCTATATATCATCTCACGCCCGAAGCACCGCCAACGCTTTTGCTTCACGGAACATTGGATTATATGGTGGGCTACACAATTGCTCAGAGTATGCGCACCGCTCTTGAAGAAAACCACGTTCCCTGTGACCTTGTTACCTTTGAAGGTCTTGAGCATCAGCTCAAGGGCTGCAGTGATGAAATGGTTGAGGAGTATTTTGGCAAAGTGAACAGTTTTTTCTCTGAATTTTCTAAAATATAAATTATTGACCGCAATACTTATATACATTATAATTAAGATAATGTTAAAAAGGAGTGTTCTCTATGGATAAATATTTAATCATAAATGCCGACGATTTCGGTATGTGCCATTCAGCTAACCAGGCAGTAGCCGATTTGTTCAAATCAGGCGGAATTACTTCTGCCACAATTATGGCTCCCTGCGCGTGGGCATATGAGGCTGTAAATTTTGCTAAGGCAAATCCTCAGTTTGCAGTTGGTGTTCATCTCACCACCACAAGCGAATGGGGCGAATACCGTTGGCGTCCTCTCACAGGCGGAAAAACTCTTCTTGACAGTGAGGGCTTTATGCACCACGAAAGTGATGAATTTGAAAAAGCCGCTGACCTTGAAGAAACCGCCGCAGAAATCACCGCTCAGGTTGAACATCTCAAAAACCTCGGTCTCAACCCCTCACATCTTGATAACCATATGGGTTCTCTTTACGGTATTGAAACCGGCAGGGTAGAGATGGCAAAGCTCGCTATTGAAACTGCCGCAAAATACGGCCTTCCTTTCCGCTTCCCGATGCAGTTTACAGATGCTCAGTTCAACAACGATATGCTTGCAATTCACATTGACAGAGCAATGGTTGAGCAGTTTATCGGCGGCTTTGCTCAGATGGGACAGGCTCTCGGCGTTGCTATGCCGGACTTCCTTCTTCCCGGTGACTGGGCAGGCCCCCAGCGTGAAAGCTACGAAAATTACCGCGAGTATATCTATGAGCTTTACCGCACCTTTGAGCCGGGTGTAACCGAAACCTACATTCACCCCGCATATGAAAGCGATGAGCTCAAGGGTATCGCAGGTGCTTGGGAAAGAAGAGTCTGGGAATACAAGCTTTTCTCCGACCCCAAAACAAAGCAGCACATTGATTCTCTCGGCATCAAGCTCATAAATTACCGCGACCTTGCCGAAATGAGAAAGTAAAATTTCAATAAAGTTAAAAGCAAAATCCTCACTTTACAAGTGAGGATTTTTTGTTTAAATTTTGTTAAAAAAATGCACTTTTTCTCTTGCAATTTTGATTATATAGGTATATAATTATTACAACTATAATTGGAGTTTTATAGGTATAGGAGGAATGATTTTTAATGAAAACATTCGTAAAAATCCTCTCGATGCTCGTAGCGGTTATTATGCTCGGCAGCGTCGGTGTAGTTGGCCTTACTGCGTATGCAGAGCCTTCCGACGTGCTGGGTCAATACGACTTTTCCGTTGTAGATAACCCTTATGAAGATATCGTTTGGTACGAAAACAATCCCAATCTTCATGCGTTTAAGGCATCTACCCATGCCCATACGGTACGAAGCGACGGTGACATTGAGCTTAATGACACCATTTGGGAACATTATATGAAAGGCTACGAGGTTCTTTGCCTTACCGACCACGGTACCGTTAACGGTGTTGACATCAAGGATGAAGAATCCGGTAGAGTCACAGGCGCCCGTTATGAAAACGGTTGGTCCTGCGGTTGGACAGAGAATCAGGACAGGTGCGCCCTTTACGCATACCAGTCTTTCGTTCACGGTAATATCGATGAGATTACAAAAAACGATTACTACAATATTATTGCCGGTATCGATACAAACCACGCCAGACCTAAAGCACTTCTTGATGCCAAAAGAGGTATGTTTAACCTTCCTCTCGGCAATGAGGCAAACGAGGCTTCCGGTAACAAGTGCCACGTTAACACCTACAATGTGTCCGTTTTCCACGGTGATTTGAGAGCCCCCGAATGGCCCGAAGACACAGTAGCTCAGGCAAAAGATAGAGGTGCATATACCCACATTAACCACGTTGGTGAATGGACCGACGGTAATGGCAACCCAAGCGTCTATAATGAGGACTGGGTTCAAAGGTATGTTGATATTTTCACTGAGCACTGTCCCAACAGAGAAGGTGCGCCTGAGAGTACATATAACGGTGTATACACAACTGAAAATGATAACTGGAATGTTACAAATGTAACCGGACAGAAAGTTAAAAAAGGTGTTATAGGTATGGAGCTTGTTAACACCTCAGATAACCGTACCCGTAATGACCGCTTCTATGTATACGACAAGAGCTTAATGAAATTGGCTCCTTTGGGTATCAATATGTACGGCTTCTGTGAGGACGACTCCCATGAAGAGTCTGACGTTGACAAGAACGCACAGTATTTTCTTGTAAACGACGGTACTGCTTGGTCACCGGAAGATAAGGCCTATTATGGAGATCAGTATCCAAACGCAAGCGAGCCTTGGGTTGGTTACACAGGTGACATCACCAGAAGTATGACCAACGGTGAGTTCTACGCTTCCTCAGTAAACTCCAAAAACTCCTATGAGCTTGGCGACGGTTTCGTTGCTGCAGGCCCGTACCCTTCACTCAGATATTTCAACATTGATGAAGAGTCTGATCAGATTACCCTCAAGGTTACAAACTCCTCAAAGGTTCGTCTTGTTGCCGACGGTAATATCGTTGCAACAAAATCAATTTCTGAAACAGACGGAGAAACCGTGGTTGTTTTTGACCTTAATGCTTATGAAAACAACATAAACAGCTATGTCCGTATTTATATGACAGGTAGGGGCGGTATCACATACCTTCAGCCCATCCTTCTCTCAAAGACAGAACGTAATCAGACTTATGTTCAGTTCGTTCTTCCGTCAAAGGATACATCTCTCACTGTATATGATTCAAACGGTGTTGCGATACCCACTGAATATACAGATAACATATATGTTCTTGAAGTAGGTGATTACACATACACCGCTTCTCGAAAAGGATATGTGACTAAAGAAAAAGTTCCTTTCCAGGTCACCCAGGCTGACTATGATGCCAAGACCAAGAAAGAAATTGTTGTAGAACTTGAAAAGGACGAGAATATAAGCCAACTTTATTTCTACGCTCCTGAAACAATTTATCTTGACCCTGTTGATAATAAGAACTTTAAGTATTATATCGATAGAGAAAATTCAGACGACGGTGATTTGATTACTTCGGCGAACAAAACCACCGGTAACGTTTACTTCCACCGAAAGGATGCGACTGACGTTACTATTACAGCCTCAAAGCAAGAGGGTGCAGCAGTATCTCTGTCTTCATACACATTCGAAGATAATCCCAGTACGACAGGGGATACTATTGAAGCTGTACTTAAGGCAGGCTCACTTTCGGCATCTATTGCTGATGATCAGTACGTGCTTATTGCTTGGAAGGCAGAGTATAA
>JAGBHX010000017.1 GCA_017935265.1 Clostridia bacterium
GTTAGTTCGGATAAATTGGCTGAGAATGCTCTCTATGAAATTAAAGAGAAGTTTGACAATGGAATTATTAGTGAAGAAGAATATAATCAAAAGAAAGCAGAAATACTTGGTATAATGTAATTGTCGGTCGTAGGGCAGGGGCTTGCTCCTGCCGTTTTGTGTATCCGTATTTGCTTTAAAAATGGTCGTCGAGGATGCCGACCGCTACAAATCACACCGAGGATCTCGTATGGAACGACCCGTGTGTCATTCTGAAATACTGCAAAAAAATCCCACCGGGCAATCGGTGGGATTCGTTGTTTTTATTTCTCAGCCTGTTTTGAATATTTGAGCTTATAAACGATTCTCATAAGCAAACATTCGTGAAGCTTGATGGGTTTGATTTTGTCAATATTCTGTGTGTCAAGCATAGCCTTGCAGTTTTTCTTCAAAACAATTTCAACGGCCTGTGCGTTATATTCATCGTTAGCGCAGCAGTAACCGCCCTTGTCTTTCATAAGAACAGCGTTTCTGTACTTGAGCTTTTTGATAATCTCTCTGTCATCCTTTGCGCATTTTAGGTTGATGCCCACAAGCTGTGCAAAGTCGTCAAGATAAGGCTTAACCTTTTTGCCTGTTGAAGATGCTTCAACAACGTCGTCATCGGCACAGTGAATAATATTCTTGAACTTTGGATAAGCCGCATAAATATCTCTGTGAAGGCTCTGCTCAGGGGGGAGAGTAAGGCTTTCGGGGTCGATATCAACATCCCAGAAGCTGTCGGTGAAATGAATGATACCGTCTTTATACTCACTTCTTGAAGCCTCAACACTGTGCTGATATTTGGGGCGCTTATACTTTGAGTCAATATATTCACCGCAAACTCTTTCAAGCTCGTTGGCAACCTTGAATGCCTCGGCATAATCTGCGCCCATACAAACTGCACCGTGGTGAGCCATAAGAATAGCCTTTGATTCGCTTCTTGCAAGCACGTCGCTTACGCCCTTGCGAAGCTTGGGCTGACCGGGGAGACCGTATTCAGCGCAGGGTACAACAGGCTCGAGCACGTCAGATTCGCTCTCGCAGATGATGTCTTTTTTAAGAATTGAAACAGCAGAAGCGTTTGCCTGATGAGTATGTATAACAAAGTTAACGTCGGGTTTTGCCTTGTAGCAGTCAGCGTGAATACCTTTTTCGCTTGAAGGCTTAACGTTGCCTTCGTAGCTGAGGTCTTCAATGTTGACCAAAACAATATCATCGGGGGTGAGTCCTTCATAAGGCTTGCCGCTGGGGGTGATAACAAACTGTGTGTCGCTGATTCTGCAGCTGATGTTGCCCCAGGTTCTCACAATCAGGCCGCAAGCAAGAAGCTCCTTGCCTGCATCAATAACTGTTTGTTTAGCTTGTAAAATATCCATAATGATAATTTCTCCGCTTTAATTTTTTATTAGAGTTTCTTACATTTGCTGAATACTCTGTCAAATCTTGAAAGAGCGTCGTCAATGTCTTCCTTAGTGTAGGCAGCGCTTGTGTAAAGACGGCTGCCTGCAAGGGTAACAAGACCTTCTGCCATATAAGCGGCACCCATATGGGTCATCTCTTTCTTTCTTACGTTTGTGGCATCAAGAACGCCGGGAATCTGCCATACCTTGCTCCAGTCGATTGAGAAGTGCATTGTGCCTACTGTATCGAGGTGGCAGATTGAGCCCTGGTTGAATGCAACGAAGGGAAGGTCGTATTTCTTGATAAGCTGCTGAAGACCCTGAGTGAGGTAGTCACCCATTTTACCGGCCTTTTCGCAAGCCTTCTGTTTTTCGATTTCGCAAAGGGTGTAGTAGCCTGCAACACAGGAGATAGGTGTTGCGGCAAGTGTACCGCCCATAAATGCCTTTTTAACCTTAACTGCGCCGTCAAGACCTGCGCCGAGATATTTCATATATTCTCTCTTACCGCCGATACCGCCTGCGCCGGGATAACCGCCTGCGATAACCTTACCGAAGATTGTAAGGTCAGGTGAAACACCGTAGAAGCCCTGAGCACCTGCCATACCGATACGGAAGCCTGTAACAACCTCGTCGAAGATAAGGAGTGCGCCGTACTTACGGCAAAGTCTTTCAACACCCTTGTTGAAATCAAAGTCAACGGGACGTGTGCCGCTTTCGGGGCCTACGGGCTCAATGAATACAGCAGCTGTGCCGCCTGTGAGCTGGTTGAGTCTGAGCTTCTTTTCAAGGTCGTTGAGGTCGTTGGGGAAGAACTCCTGAGTGTGTCTGAACATATAGAGGGGAACACCGTGAGCCTGAGTGAACTTTGAGCCGGGGATACGGATACCGTAGCCTAACTGGTCACTCCAGCCGTGATATGCGCCGCCCATTTTGAGGATGTTCTTTTTCTTTGTTGCAAGTCTTGCAACACGGATAGCTGCCATACAAGCCTCAGTACCTGAACCGAGCATACGGAACATATCAACTGATTCAATGCTGTCAGAAATCTTTTTGGCAAGCTTGTATTCATATTCGTGGAAAAGGCCTGTTGAAGGGCCGCAGGTGTTAAGAAGGTCGATAACCTTTTCTCTTACCTCGGGAGGGTTGCTTCCCAAAACTGTGGGGCCGCCTGCCTGAAGGAAGTCATAGTATTCGTTGCCGTCAGCATCATAGAGCTTGTTGCCCTCAGCTTTGGTGAATACAAGGGGGAAGGGGTGGTTGAAAGCAAGGTTGTGCTGAACGCCGCCGGGGATAATCTGCTTAGCTTCTTCAATCATAGCCTTACTCTTTGAGCACTTTTCGTCAAAGTACTCCTTTTCATACTTGGCAAGCTCATCGGGGTCAATTGAATACACCGGCTTTTTGATGAGCTCATCAAGCTGATGAGTTACTTCCTTGGCATCAAGGTAGTTTTTGATTGCGTAATCTGACATAAAAATCTCTCCTTTATTCAGAAAATGTAATTAAGTCCTTTTTTTTCGTTACATTTGTATATTGAAAATACACAAAAAATTTGCTAAAATCATACATATAATGTACTTGTTACATTATACAATACTTTTTTTCAAAAATAAAGACATTTTTGTTAAATTTTTATTAAAGAAGGGTTTTTTATGGGAGAAATCAGATACGCAATGTCCTACGACATCGGAACAACCGGTGTCAAAACCTGTATTTTTTCAATAGGTGACACAATTGAGCTTATTGCAGGTGCTTCTGCAGGCTACAATCTTTACGTCCTTGACGGCGGCGGTGCAGAGCAGGACCCCAACGAATGGTGGCACGCAATGTGCAGAACAACGGGCGAGGTTCTTGAGGCTTCGGGCATTTCACCTGATAAGATTGAAGGCATCTCTTTCTGCTCACAGATGCAGGGTCTCGTGCTTGCCGACAAAAACGGCGAGCCTGTGCGCAGAGCAATGAGCTATATGGACCAGCGCGCCACAGAGCAGCTTAAAAAGGGTATTGCCCACGGTCCGCAGATTGCAGGAGCAAACGTGTTCAAGCTCCTCAAATCAATCGCAATCACAGGTGCAGTTGCCGCCAGCGTTAAAGACCCCGTGTGGAAATATAAATGGGTTGAAGAAAATGAGCCCGAAAACTTCAAAAGAGTACATAAATGGCTTGACGTTAAGGATTTTCTCATCTGCAAAATGACAGGTGAGTTTTCAATGACTCCCGACTCAGCCTTTGCCACACTTCTTTACGACATCAAAAAAGAATGCTGGAGCAAGCCTATCTGTGATATGCTTGGTGTCAATATGGCACATCTCCCCGAAATTAAAGAATGTACCGATAAAATCGGTGAGCTGACCGAAAAAGCAGCAAAAGAGCTTGGCCTCAAGGAGGGAACAGCCGTGTTCGGCGGCGGCGGTGATGCTTCGCTTATCGGTGTTGCCTCAGGTGCGGTGGCTCCCGGTGAAACTCACCTTTATTGGGGCACATCAGGCTGGGCAGGAACAGTTACAACCAAAAGCGTTGTTGACGCAAGTGCAATGATTGCCGCTATCGTCGGCGCAGACAAGGGCAGATTTTTGTATTTTGCCGAGCTTGAAACCGCCGGTAAATGCTATGAATGGGTCAAAAACAATGTAGTAAGCGACCGTCTTGGTCTTTATGCTTCTCACGAAACCGTCGGAGATGCCTTTGAATGTATGTCAAAAGCCGCAAGCGAGGTTGAGGTGGGCAGTGGCGGAGTAATTTTTGCTCCCTGGCTTCACGGCAACCGCTGTCCCTTTGAAGACCCCAACTCAAGAGGAATGTTCTTTAACCTTAATCTTGAAACGGGTAAGGCCGAGCTTGTCAGAGCTGTTATCGAGGGCGTTTCCTACCACCTTCGCTGGTTTGTTGAAACTCAGGATAAAAAGGTTGAAACCTCCGATGTTGTCCGCTTTGCAGGCGGCGGTGCAAGAAGTGACGTGATTTGCCAGATTCTTGCCGATATTCTTGGCAGAAGGGTCGAAGTTCCGTTCCAGCCTCACAATGTTGGTGCCGCAGGTGCCGCTGTTGTCACAGCCGTAGGCTTGGGTGTTGTTAAGGACATTCAGAGTGCTAAGAAGCTCATAGCTATTGAAAAGTCCTTCAAGCCTGATATGAAAAAGCATGCTGAATATGAAAAATACTATTCTGTATTCACAAAGCTCTACAAAACCAACAAGAAGCTTTTTGCACAGCTCAATAAATAATTCAGGAGAATCTTATGAAAAAATATCTTAACACAAAAGAGATCATTGCCTACGGTATAGGTCTTTTCGGTATGGCGTTGCTCACAGGCTGGATGCCTGACTATGCAAGCACATATTTCAAGGACTTCGCCTTCAAGGGCACAAATCTTTCACCGGATTTTATTTCAGGTGCAATCACAACCGTTATGTTTGTTGCCGGTATTATCGGTGCCGTTATGGAAATCATCGTCGGCTTCCGTGTTGACCGAACCAAGAGTAAATGGGGCAAAATCCGTCCCTGGATTATTTACGGCATAGTGCCGCTTTCAATCGCATCGGTTCTCGTTTTCTTTGCGCCCAAGGTGTCAAGCGAGTTTTCTGCAATTGCGTGGATGATGGTTACATATTGCCTTTATACAGCTCTTGCTGTCTGTGTTGAAAGCCCTGCCGGCTGCTTCGGCTCGGTTATCACTCCCAACCCTAAGGAACGCGGCGATGCTATTTCAATTGCCAGCATTTTCAAATCCGTCGGTCAGTCAGGCGGTATGGTGGTGCTCCTTGTTGTGGGCCTTATTCTCAAGGCCGTTATGGGTGATGAGCGCTTTGAAACCGCAGAAGCAAGCGGCTTGGATTTGCAGGTTTCCACCTTTGTGTGTGTTGCAGGTGCATTGATTTTCCTTTTCATTATGGCGTTCAACACCAAGGAGCGTGTGCCTTACACTCAGGAAAAGGTAAGCATACGCGAGAGTATCCGCATCGTTTTCACCAACAAAAACCTTCTTATGGTGGCTCTTATCAAATTGGCCGGCTTCGGCAGAGGTGTATATTCAACCGTAAGCCTTTATATTGCAATTTATCTCCTTGGTGACAAGGACCTCAAATTGGGCCTTCTTCTTCCTATGGGAATCGGTACGGCAGTGGGTATGCTCTTTGTTAAATCACTTCTCAAGAAGTTTGACACAAAGCGCACCTTCATTATCTGCTGTGTTTACGGCGCATCAATGCTTGCAATCCTCTTTGCCGTTACAAAGGTTGTAGGCTTCTCAAGCGCACTTGTTATTCCTTTCCTTATCATCAACTTCTTTGTAGGACTTCAGCACGGCAATACCAACATCACTCCCAATGTTATGATTGCCGACTGTATTGATGAAATTGAATACAACACAGGCAAGCGTCAGGAGGGTCTTTGCTACGCAGGTATCGGCCTTTTTGCCAAGATTGCCGCCGCATTTACAAAGAGCCTCGGCGCATTCCTTGTTTTCACCTGGTCAGGCTATGTTGCCTCAACAGATGCCAACATTGCTTATGTTGAGCAGAGCGCCGACACTCTCGACAAGTTCCTTATGATTTACACAATTATTCCTGCAGTATTTGTTATCGGTCAGGCAATTCCCATTTTCTTCTATGACCTTGTGGGCAATAAAAAAGAGCACATCACTGCTGAGCTTATGAAGCGCAGAGGTGAATCAGAGGCAATTGCCGCCAAATAATCGGAGGTTGTTATGTCAAAAGCTCCACTGACGTTTACTGTAATAACAGATTTGCACTATTATTCCAAAGAAAACGGAATAGACACCAAGTCCTATAACTACGCCGATTCCAAAAGCCAGATATTGATGAAAGACAGTGCCGAGGTGCTTACCGCCGCCTTTGCCCAAATGGCGAGGGACAGCGAAAGTGATATCGTTCTCATTGGCGGTGACACCACCTCAAACGGCGAGTTTTCTTCCCACCGTGAGTTTATCAATCTTTGCCGTGCTCTCAAAAAAGCAGGCAAAAGGGTGTATGCAATAACAGCTACTCACGATTATCAGGGTGACGGCAAAACAAACTGTTATCTTGAAGACGAGGCATATAAAATTGACTGCGCAAAGCGTGAGGACCTTTATGAAATGTACCGTGAATTCGGTATGGATGAGGCCATTGCCGTGCACGAAGACAGTATGTCCTATGTTGTCGAGCTTCAGGAGGGCTACCGTCTTTTTGCCCTGAATGATGACCGCAACCATAAGGGCGCAAGCGGATTTTCCGACGAGCTTTTTATGTGGATTGCGCTTCAGCTCAAGGATGCCCGTGAAAACGGCTGTCAGGTTATCGCAATGACCCATCACCCCATAATTTCACCCTCGGAGTTTTACTCAATCATCGGCAAAAATGATATGATGGGTGAGCATGCTCTGCGCCGCGAACAGCTTGCGGATTTGGGTGTCAGCTTCATTTTTACGGGTCATTCCCACGTTCACGATATTTCATATATGTTTTCTCAAAAGGGCAATCCGATTTATGCAATCAGCACCGCTTCTCCCGTGGGTTATCCGGGTTATTACCGCAGAGTTACCCTTGACCCGGAGAACGAAACGCTCGACGTGAAAACCGTCAGGGTTGATGAGAACAACGACCTTTCCTTTAACGGTAAGGCGTTACCTCAGCACCTTGAAGACCAGTTCTTCGGTATGATTCGCAATGTTATTGAAGCTGCCGCAACGGATATTGATGACCTTGCCGAAAAGGTACAGGCCTTTTCCGTTAAGAAAAAGCTGATTTACAAAATAGGCTGGCTTATTAAGCCCTTTGCCAAATGGTTCAGAAACCTCAAAATAGGAACTGTTGCAAAATGGACAAAAAAAGAAACAGGCCTGAAGCCTGAAGATTATGCTCACATCAGGGATGAAAGAGTTGTTGACTTTGCCATAACTCTTCCGATGAATCTTTATGCAGGTGACGGTGAATATACACCCGATACCCCTTATTACAAAATTACAATGGGTCTGCTTGCAATTATTGATTCATTCCTTGAAACAATCCGTATGCCGATCGGCAAATTCCTCAAAGGCACCGAGAGTGTGCGTTCAATGGTTGAGCCGTTGCTTTATAAGCAGGGTGTTCCCTCAAAGGGCGCGGTTTTACCTCTTTACCCAACAAAAGAACAGCTTCAAAAAATGTTCCCCGTTGAGCGTTGCACCATTGAAAGTAAAAAGGGCATAGGTGTTCTGATTTCTCTCATTGCCGCAGTAATTGTTGCAATTCCCTTGCTGCCCGCCATAGCAGTAGCATTTTTAATCGGATTTATCATCAATCAGGTTAAATATGGCAAAAAAATGAAATAATTATAAAGTTTTGATAAAGCCTCTTGTTGTATGTCTTTTTCTGTTGTAAAATGAAAAAAACATCACAGGGGGCTTGTTTTATGAAA
>JAGBHX010000018.1 GCA_017935265.1 Clostridia bacterium
AGAGCATTGAAGCTCCCGCAATTCTCAAGGTTGGGGATAACATCACAACCGACCACATTATGCCCGCAGGCGCAAAGATTCTCCCCTACCGTTCAAACATCCCCTACCTTTCAAACTTCTGCTTCAAGCAGTGCGACGAAAAATTTGCAGAACGCTGCAAGGCTGCAGGCAAAGGCTTCATCATCGGCGGTGCAAACTACGGTCAGGGTTCATCAAGAGAGCACGCAGCTCTTGTTCCCCTTTATCTTGGCATCAAGGCAGTAATTGCAAAATCGTTTGCAAGAATTCACTGTGCTAACCTTATCAACGCAGGTATTATGCCTTACACATTTGCAAATGCAGATGATTACGATAAGATTGATACAGACGACGCACTTGCACTTGAAGGAATCAGAGCTAACATTGAAAACGGCTCAAAGGTTGTTCTTAAGAACATTACAAAGGGCGAAGAATACGAGCTTTGCTATGACTACTCAGAAAGACAGACCGCTATGATTCTTGCAGGCGGACTTCTCAACTACACAAAGAACTCTGCTAAATAAGGAGAAATTAAAATGACAGAAATTCAGATTAAAGAAGCTCTTGCCAAGTTTGAAGCTCTCATCAGAGAACAGGACGCAAGAAGCGAAGAAATAAAGACACAGGGCGATTTCGTTGATTTTTCAAGTCTTGAAAAACTTACAATCGGCGTTTGCGGCGGCGACGGCATCGGTCCCATCATCACTAACGAAGCTGCAAGAGTTCTTGCTTTCCTTCTTAAAGATGACGTTGACGCAGGCAAGATTGAATTCAAGACAATAGACGGTCTTACAATCGAAAACAGAGTTGCGGTTAATAAGGCAATTCCCGATGACGTTCTTGAAGAACTCAAGAAATGCCCCGTTATTCTCAAGGGTCCCACAACAACACCTCAGGCAGGCGATCCCTGGCCCAACATTGAAAGCGCAAACGTTGCAATGAGAAAGGCTCTCGACCTTTTCTGCAACCTTCGTCCCGTTAAAGTTCCCGAAGAAGGCATTGACTGGACTTTCTTCAGAGAAAACACAGAAGGTGCATACGCAGTCGGTTCAAAGGGTATCAACGTTACAGATGACCTCGCCATGGACTTTGTTGTTACCACAACTGAAGGCTCACAGAGAATTGCAAGACTTGCATATGACTATGCAAGAAGAAACAACAAGGGCAGAGTTTCTATCATCCAGAAGGCAAACGTTATCAAAACAACAGACGGCAAGTTCCTCAACCTCTGCAAGGAAGTAGGTAAGGAATACCCCGAAATTGTTACTGACGAATGGTATATTGACATCACAACCGCAAAGCTTATTGATAAAAAGAGAAGAACAGATTTCAAGGTATTTATTCTTCCCAACCTTTACGGCGATATCATCACAGACGAAGCTGCTGAATTCCAGGGTGGCGTAGGTACAGCAGGCAGCGCAAACATCGGCAAAAAGTATGCTATGTTTGAAGCTATCCACGGCTCAGCTCCCAGAATGATGCGTGAAGGCAGAGGTCAGTATGCAGATCCCTGCTCAATGCTCAGAGCAGCCGTTATGCTTCTTTCACACATCGGCAAACAGGCTGAAGCCGACAAGCTTGAACGAGCTCTTGACATTTGTATGTATGAAGAAAAGAAGCTTCACATTACAGGCAGAGCCGACGGCGCAACATGCGAAGAATTCGGCAACTACGTTATGGAAACTCTTTCAAATCTTTAATAACAATTCAAGGGTGTGTCTTTATCCGGCGCACCCTTTTCTTTTCAGACACAACAAAAGCACCGATGAAAAACATCGGTGCTTTATTTATTACATTATAATTATTATGATTCAGACACGGTCTCATCAGCCGATTCCGCAGCAGAATCATCCATAAACCTTGCAAAATCTTCGCCGCTCATCTTTTCATTGAGGAACAGTTCTTTTGCAATAATATGAAGCTTATCCATATGCTCCGTGAGAATAGTTTCGGTTCTCTTATAAGCATCCGTGATAATTCTTTCAACTTCGGCATCAATTTCAGCCGCAACGTTTTCTGAATAATTGCGCACCTGAGAATACTGTTTTCCCAGGAAAACCTCGTGGTCTTCGCTTGTGAAAGCGATGGGACCAAGTTTTTCACTCATACCGTATTTGGTAATCATATTTCTTGCAATTTCCGTTGCTCGCTGAATGTCATTTGAAGCGCCTGTTGAAATATCGCCGAGAACAAGTGCTTCCGCAACACGTCCGCCAAGAAGGCTGACAAGCTTGTCAAGCATGTCGTTCTTTGTTGTATAAGTTTTATCCTCTGTCGGTCTGTAGAGCGTAAATCCGCCTGCAAGACCTCTGGGGATAATTGAAATCTGATGAACGGGATCTTTATTTTCAAGATAATAACTTGAAACTGCGTGACCTGCTTCGTGATAAGCGGTGAGTTTCTTTGCCTTTTCGTTCATTCTGTTGGATTTCTTTTCTGTACCAACCTCTACCTTGAGAGCTGCTTCGTCGATTTCATCCATTGTAATCGCCTTTTTGCTTCGTCTTGCGGCAAGAAGAGCTGCTTCGTTAAGAAGATTCTCAAGGTCTGCACCTGTATATCCGACAGTACCGTGAGCAACGCTCTTGAGGTCAACGTCAGGACCTATAGGCTTGCCCTTTGCGTGTACCTTGAGAATTTCTTCTCTGCCTTTTGTGTCAGGATAGTTAACCGTTATCTGACGGTCAAAACGGCCGGGTCTTAAAAGTGCAGGGTCAAGAATATCGGGGCGGTTTGTTGCAGCAATAACAATAACACCTTCATTTGCACCAAAACCGTCCATTTCAACAAGCAGCTGGTTAAGCGTCTGTTCTCTTTCGTCGTGTCCGCCACCCATACCTGCGCCTCTGTGACGACCTACGGCATCGATTTCGTCAATGAAAATGATTGAGGGAGCGCTCTTTTTTGCCTGGTCAAAAAGGTCACGTACTCTTGAAGCACCGACACCAACGTACATTTCAACAAAATCAGAACCTGAAATTGAGAAGAACGGTGCATTCGCCTCACCCGCAACCGCTCTTGCAAGCAGAGTTTTACCTGTACCGGGAGGGCCCACAAGAAGAACACCCTTGGGAATTCTTGCGCCGAGAGCATCAAACTTTGAAGTATCCTTAAGGAACTCAACAATTTCGGCGAGCTCTTCTTTTTCTTCATCCGCACCTGCAACGTCAGCAAACGTTGTCTTACGTTTTTCATCCTTTGCGTGCTTGATTCTTGCCTTACCAAAGCTCATTGTGCGGTTATTTTCATTATTCATTGTCTGGCTCATTCTTCTGAACATAAACAGAGTCAGACCGCCCATAGCAAGGAGCAAAAGCAACGTGGGAACAATATTATAAAGCCACTCACCCGTTGAACCGCTGTCATAGGATGCCTTAATCATGGCATCCTTATTATTTCGGTTATATTCCATAACGTCCTCATGAACGTCCTCAATAAAGAGACTGACATTAGGAACGGTGAATGATTTTTCCTTATCTTCACCCTTTATTTTATAAGTCAGGGCACCGCTGCTGAGATTAAGGTTGTACTCTGTAACCTTGCCCTCATCAAAAAGAGAAACAATCTCATAATATTCAGGCTTCTGTTTATCCTGAGCGCCGGCAAACACAGTAATTCCGCCTATAATAAGAGCGGGTATAAGGATATAAGGCAAAAGTGTCAAAAGCTTCTTTTTCGTTATTTTTTTGTTTGGTTGTTTATTATTTTTGGTATTCAATGTGAATAATCACTCCTTCAGTTATCATTCCCGTTTATTCGGAATATATCTCTTCCTTAAGCACTCCGATATAAGGAAGATTTCTGTATTTTTCATCATAATCAAGACCGTAGCCTACAACAAATTCATCAGGAACTTCTGCGCCCGAATAATCTGCCACAAGGTCGGGAACAACTCGTCTTTCAGGTTTATCAAGAAGAGTGCAGATTTTAATACTGTTGGGATTTCTGCCTTCGATAATTGTCTTTAAGTAACTGAGCGTTCTTCCTGAATCAAGAATATCCTCAACAATAAGAACGTCTTTACCTTCAAGGTTTATGTCAAGATCCTTAATGATTTTAACAACGCCTGAAGATTTTGTGCCGTTCTGATAGCTCGAAACGCACATAAAATCAATTTCGCAAGGTACTGTTATAGCTCTCATAAGGTCAGCCATAAAAATTACCGAACCTTTAAGAACACTGACAAGCAAAAGATTTTTGCCTTTATAATCTTCGCTGATTTGCTTGCCGAGCGAAGAAACAATATCAGCAAGCTGTTCTTCACTGTAATAAGTTTTTTTGATTGAATTTATCATAATTATGTCCCTTCCTCATTTAACGATTGATTTTAACAATCATCACGATTTCCGTGTCTGAATCAGGCATAACACGGGAATCCACACCTACGCCCTCAACAAGCAAAACGCCCAGTTCATCCGCAAGAACAACCAACGAATTTCGTTTTTCGGGCGGTATAGCAAGCTCGTTGAAAAGCTTTTTTAACGTTTTGGTGCAGCCTCTTTTTTTAAGGCTTATTTTATCGCCGTTGCTTCGGCATCTGAATGTCAATCCGCTTTTAATTTTACCATAATCAAGAAAATAAATCGAGTCACCATTTGAAACTTTTTGTGAACAATCTATTTCTTTCTTTTTATAAATAACCGAGTTTACCTTTGCGTTTCCGAGAATCAGTTCGCCCTCACAAAAAGGAACGCTTTCAAAAACAGATTCTTCAGCGTCAGGAAATTCAAGTTTACCTTTTCTGACCCTGACTGTAAACTCGCGGTTAATCTGCCAAGAACCGCCCCGAGAAAGTATATCACAAATTTTTTCGACACAAACTCTTTCAGGGGTTATGCCGCAAACAGATTCGATAATTTTTATAACGGCTCGTTTTTTTATGGGATCGGGTGCATTTTTGAGGATAACAGCGTCATAGAAATTCCCGTTTTTTGATTCGGAAATCAAGTTATCTGCAAGACCCGAAAGAAAAGCTTCATCCTCACGCAGCGAATCAATACACCTTGAAGCCGAGACCTCAAACGATTGATTAACCGTTCTTAACTCAGGCAGAACGTTATGTCTGATTCTGTTGCGCGAATAAGCAACGTCACTGTTGGTAACATCTGTCACAAACGGAATACTGTTTTCTTTGCAGAAAAGCTCAATTTCAGCCTTGGAGCAATCAATCAGAGGTCTGATAAAGTTTTCCCTGACAGGCGGTATTGAACCAAGACCTCTCAAAGCACTGCCTCTTGCAAAGTTAAACAGAAACGTTTCTGCCCTGTCCGTTGCGTTATGTGCTGTTGAAACAAGCACGTCTTTACCGAACGAATCAAAAAAATCATATCTGACTTTTCTGCCCGCTTCTTCAAGACCGATACCAAGACGTTCAGCCTCAACAATAACATCTGCACTGAGCACATCAACAGGTATACCTTCAGCCGAACAATACCTTCTGACAAAAAGCTCATCTTTGTCAGCCTCATCCCCTCTTATACCGTGGTTTACGTGTGCAGCTCTGAGGACGAAGCCGTAACGCTCCTGTAATTTTTTAAGGATAAAAAGCATTGCCATCGAGTCGCTTCCGCCCGAAACAGCAGCAACAACGGTTTTGCCCGGCAGGATCATATTGTATTTATCAATTGTGGAAATAACCTTATTAATCATTATAGTTCTTTTCAAGAGCAAGAACAAGAGTATGTTCGGCATCCCAGGCAAACTCAACAGTTCCCGTTTCACCGTGTCTGTTTTTGGCAACGATTACTTCAAGAATGTTGACGTTTGACTGCTCCTGCTCAGGTTCATCCTCGTTCTTCTCACCTTTATAATAGTCAGGTCTGTAAAGCATCATAACAATGTCGGCATCCTGTTCGATTGAACCCGATTCACGAAGGTCGGCAAGCTGAGGTCTGTGCGACTTGCCTCTGCCTTCAGTACCTCTGGAAAGCTGAGCACAGCAAACAACGGGAATGTTGAGGTCCTTTGCCATCATCTTGAGACCTCTGGTTATTTCGCTGACTTCCTGAACACGGTTTTCAGAACGGGTGCTGCCTTTGATAAGACCGAGATAGTCGATAATTACGCAATCAACACCGCCAAGACGTCTGATTTTTGCTTTCATTTCAGGCACGGTAATTGTTGACGTATCATCAAAATAAAGTTCACAATCATTAAGTGCACTTGTAGCGTTACCAAGCTTTATCCATTCATCGGACGTAATATTACCGTTTCTCATCTTCATACTGGAAACTCTTGCCTCTGTGCCGAGAACACGCATTGCAAGCTGTTCCTTTGTCATTTCAAGCGAGAAAAAGAGAACCTTTCTTTTACCGATAGCCGAAACGTTGCGGGCAAGATTAAGCGCAAAGCTTGTTTTACCCATTGCAGGACGTGCACCGATGAGTACAAGGTCGGAACGGTTAAGACCCGTTAGAACTTTATCAAGGTCAGCAAAACCTGTTGTATAGCCTTTGTATAGATCCTTATCCTCACCCGTAAGCTTCTGCAAACGGTCATAAACGTCGTTAACAATGATGTCACGAAGCTTTGACGGTGCATTTGACGTTTTACCCTGACGGATGTTATAGATTTTCTGTTCCGCATTATCAAGAAGCGTATCAGCTGTTTCTTCCTGCGCAACAGCCATATCAATTGTTTCGCTTGAAATATTGATAAGAGTACGTATATAAAACTTTTCTCTTACAATCTTCGCATACATCTCGACGTTTGACGTTGAAGGAACCATCTGAGCAAGCTCAAAAAGATAGTTTCTGCCTGAAGCATTGTCATAAACGCCCTGCTGAACAAGCTGTTCAAGAATGATAAGCGGGTCAATTTTTGAACCGGTGCTGTCAGTAAGAAGCATTGCGGCAAAAATCGCCTGATGTTGCGGTAAATAGAACGACTCGGGGTTTATGTAAACAGCCGCCTGCGACAGGCAGGAAGGGTCAACAAGAATGCTGCCCAGAACCGCCTGCTCTGCCTCAAGACTGAATGGCATATTTATGTTTTCAAGTGAAAGAATACTGTTTTCTGCCACGTTTATTCTCCGTTCAGATTGATTTATTCGCCTACTCTGACATACATAGAAGCACTGATTCCGTTATAAAGCTTTATTTCAACGGGATATGTGCCGAATGCCTTGATATCCTCAACAACAACCTTACGTTTGTCAAGGCTCAGGCCAAAATCTTTAGACACAGCAGCAGCAACGTCTTTAGCTGTTACGGAGCCGAAAAGCTTACCGTTGGCGCCTGCCTTGGCTGTGAGTTTAACGGTTTTGCCCTCAAGCTTTGCAGCGTTTGCTTTTGCAGCCGCAATTTCTGTGTCAATACGGTGCTTTTCAGAAGCTTCGCGATTTTTAAGTTCGCTCATAGCCTGTGAATTTGCTTCCATTGCAAGCTTTCTGGGAAAAAGGAAGTTTCTTGCATAGCCGTCAGATGTGTTGACAAGCTCGCCTTTCTTGCCCAGACCTTTAACGTCCTGTATTAATACTACTTTCATATTATATCTCCTTTGAATTATGAGTTTAATGCATAAAAATCATCAATAGCTTTGCAAAGTGCCGCCTTAGCCGCAGGAATATTGTAACCCTTAAGCTGACAAGCTGCCATTGTCTGATGTCCGCCGCCGCCAAGCGCTTCCATAATAATCTGAACGTTCATTTCGCCAAGACTTCTTGCCGAAATGTTGACGGTATCGTTGCTTTCAAACATAACAAACGATGCCTTTATTCCCGTCACGTTCAGAAGCTCGTCCGCAGCCTGAGCGGTAACAATTCTGATATCATTGGTTTTGAAATCCGCAACAGAAACGGCACAGGATTTATAACTCTCAGCATTTGAAATAACCCTGTTGCGCATTCTGCTCACGTCAATCGAATTGGCAAAAAGCTTTTTAACGCTTACGGTATCCGCACCCTTGTCTTTGAGGAATGCAGCCGCTTCAAAAGTTCTGACACCTGCGCGGATAATAAAATTCTTGGTGTCAAGCATAATACCTGCAAGCAAAGCCTCGGCAACGGTTTTGTTAACAATCACTTCACCGCCCATATACTGAAGAAGCTCCGTAACCATTTCACTTGCTGATGACGCACCGGGATCATGATGGAATATCACCGCACCGTTCACGTCTGAAATAGAGCGTCTGTGGTGGTCAATGATAACACGGATTTCAGCTTTCTGATAAACTGAAGGGAATTCAACAAAAGAATCAATATGTGTATCAACAACAACAAGAATTGTCTTTTTGGTGATAAGCTCAAGAGCCTGCTCCTCACCGATAACGATGTGACCCATATTTTCCGCTTCAAGCTTCTTTATAAGTGAACCTGCGAGGGTTTTCTTTTTATCTGTTGCGATGTGAACGGGGATATCAAGCGAAACCGCCGCACACGCAATACCCACCGCAGCACCGATGGCATCAAGGTCAGTATAATTATGACCCATAACAATAACGTTGCTGCTGCTCTTTATCAGCTCAGCCAAAGCATTACCGACTATGCGGCTTTTAACCTTTGTTCTTTTTTCGGAGCTTTTTGAAACGCCGCCAAAGAAATCATAAGTATTATCCGGCTTTTTAATAGCCACCTGGTCGCCGCCTCTGCCAAGAGCCATTTCAATTGCTTTTCTTGCTTCTTTTTCGCATTCCTTAAAGCTTGAACCGCCGGAAATGCCGATTGAAAGAGTTGCGCCGATTTTCTTCTCTTTAAAACTGAAATTTCTTATTGTTTCGAGAACGGTAAAACGTTCTTCAATCATCTTGGTGATATTTCTCTGTTCTGTAAAAATCAGATATCTGTCGTCCGCAACCTTCTTGAGCGTGCTTCCGTACGACTCAGCCCACTTATCAATTTCAGCCTCAACACGGCTTTTGATTTCCGTTCTTTCGCTGTCACGGAATTCAGAGCGGGAATCATCAATGTTATCAAGCTCAATAACCAACGCATACGGTCTGGTGTTAAGATATTCAATTTCAGCTTTTTTAAACTTTGTGTTATTAAGATAGAAAAGAATGCAATAATTCTGATCACCGTGCCTGAAAACTTTAGGAAAAACAGAATAATAGCGGTCTTTTATCTGAACAAGTGTTTCGTTTTCCGCAATAATATTATCAAGACCGATTCCGTTTGTGTACATATCAATGTGACTTGTCTGCGTAAGATCACAATTGGTGATTTCATTATAGAATTGTTTGCTGCACCACCTTATGTACCCCTGTGAATTGCACACAGCCACAGGGAACGGAAAAGAAGCAAGAACCTCTGCCTGAGAAAAATCAAGATTTTGAGAGGCAGCTTCCATAAACTTTATATAACGCTGCTTGGCTGTAATTATCCTATATACGGCTATACCGAAAACGACCAGAGCGGCAATAAATTCCGCAAGAGCCACCTGAGGTTCAAGCAACGCTGACAAACCGATGATTACAGCCGTTAAAACGGCAAGCATAATCACTAAAAGCCTGTCATACCAAAAACCTTTGAGTTTCATTTATACCTCCATAATTATGGGAAGCACCATCGGGCTGCGTTTGGTCTGCTCATAGACAAAATGAGAAACCGCATCTCTCAGCTTACCCTTAATAGCATTCATATCGCTTATATTGCTGTAATAGCAGTTTTCAAGAGACTTTTCAGCGATTTTTCTTGCGGACTCAATAAGCTCTTCAGCTTCTTTGACATAAACAAAACCTCTGGATACAACCTCGGGACCGGCGATAAGCTGACCTGTTTCATAATCAAGCGAAGCGGTGACAACAATTATGCCGTCCTGACCAAGATGCTTTCTATCACGCAGAACAACGCTGCCGACGTCGCCGACACCGTAACCGTCAACAAAAACCTTACCTGCGGGAACAGGTGTTCCGTTTTTAATTGAAGCATTGGTTATTTCGGCTACATAGCCGTTGTCGGCAATAAAAATATTATCCTTTTCGATGCCCATTCCCTCAGCAAGCATTGCGTGTTTGCGCAAATGCTTCTGTTCGCCGTGAACGGGTATAAAATACCTGGGTTTAACAAGACCCATTATCAGTTTAAGTTCCTCCTGGCAGGCGTGACCCGAAACGTGTACGTCATACATCTTTTCGTAAATCACCTCTGCGCCAAGCTTAAGAAGCTCATTAACAACTTTGCCAACAGTTTTCTCGTTACCGGGAATAGGCGTTGCAGAAATGATAACGTAATCGTTGGGGCAGATTTCAACCTTCTTATGGTCAGAAAAAGCCATTCTCGAAAGAGCTGACATCGGTTCACCCTGGCTGCCCGTTGTTATGATAACAAGGCTGTCAGCAGGATATTTATTAATCAAATCAGCATTTATCAGTACGTTATCGGGAATGTTAAGATAACCGAGCTGTGCGCTGATATTAACAACGTTTTCAAGGCTTCTGCCCATAATGGCTACTTTTCTGCCAAGAGCAGCCGCAACGTTAATTATCTGCTGAACTCTGTGAATGTTGGAAGCAAACGTTGCAACAATGATTCTGCTTTTGCCTGCTTTTCTGAAAAGCACGTCGAACGATTCGCCAACCTTGCGTTCGCTCTCCGTATAGCCGGGTCTTTCTGCGTTTGTTGAGTCAGAAAGAAGAGCGAGCACGCCCTCGTCGCCAAGCTGCGCAAAACGTGAAAGGTCAATCATTCCGCCGTCAATCGGTGTGCTGTCAATCTTGAAGTCACCCGTCTGAATAACGGTTCCGCAAGAGCATTTTATTGCAAGAGCGATTGCATCGGGGATTGAATGATTAACGTGAATCATTTCAACCTTGAATTCATCAAACTCCACAACGTCACCGGGAGCAACCTCAAAAAGCTTTGCATTTGAAAGCAGACCGTGTTCTTTAAGCTTACCCTGAATCAAGCCGATTGTAAGCTTTGTTCCGTAAACGGGAATATTGACGGTTTTAAGAAGATAAGCAAGACCGCCGATGTGGTCCTCGTGACCGTGAGTGATGATGATACCCTTGATTTTGTCAGCGTTCTTTTCAACGTATGAAAAATCAGGAATAACAAGGTCAACACCGAGCATTTCGGGGTCAGGGAAAGCAAGACCGCAGTCAACAAGGAACATCTCGTCTTTATATTCATAAAGGGTCATATTCTTGCCAACTTCATTGAGTCCGCCAAGGAAAGCTATTCTGAGCGGAGTTTCATCCACTTTCTGCTTTCTGTATTTTTTGGCAGAGCCGTTTCTTGATTTAAAACCCTGTTTTGAATATTTTTTACTCTGGTTTCCTTTTGACTTCAATTTATCCGAATTGTTTGAACGCTTCTGTTGCGAAGCTTTATTCTGATTAGCAGCAATATTCTCTTTGTTACTGTTCTTTTTTGCCATATTCTCTCCTTTAAAATAATTATTCTATGTATAAATGATGGTTCATATTGTCTTAAGGGTAACTTAACTCACATTATATATTATAATTATTTTATTATAATGTCAAGATTATTATTCTATAAAAAATCAAATCCTCTTAATACGTTCCGACGGATGGACGCCTTTATGAGCTTATTCCCATAGTCAAAACGGAGCATATAAAATATTATTGTCACAATCGCAGAAAATTAACCAAAATATTCTTGTAATAAGTTTTTCGGAGTGATATAATTATAAAAAATTTTTTCGGAGGCAAAATGGCTGAATTAAAGAAAGTTGATATATACACTGACGGTGCCTGCTCGGGCAACCCGGGTCCCGGAGGTTGGGGCGCAATTCTCAGATACGGAAAACACGAACTCGAGCTTTGCGGCGGTGAAGCGGAAACTACCAATAACCGTATGGAGCTTACTGCCGTTATCGAAGCACTGAAAAAACTGAAAGAAAAATGTGACGTAACAATTTATACAGATTCAAAGTATGTTGCTGATGCTTTTTTGCAGGGCTGGATATGGGGCTGGGTTAAAAACGGCTGGAAAAAAGCTGATAAAAAACCGGTTCTGAACCCCGATTTGTGGCAGATACTTCTGACCGAAATCAGAAAGCATGAATATAAAATAATTTGGGTAAAAGGCCACGCCGGACACCCTGAAAATGAACGTTGCGACAAACTTGCAACAGCAAAAGCTGCAGAATATTCATCATAAAACAAAACGGAATTATCACGGTTTATTTCCTTGATAATTCCGTTTATTTTATGTCATACATTGTCCCGAAGCTTCATAAAATTTAACAAGCAAAAATTTGAAGTCGGAGGAAATAAAAAATGACAAACGCAAGCATTTATAACGATATTTCAGCCAGAACCGGCGGAGATATTTACATCGGAGTTGTAGGTCCCGTAAGAACAGGTAAATCAACCTTTATAAAGAAATTTATGGAAAATATGGTTCTGCCGAACATCGGTGATGAATCAAGGCGCGAAAGAGCAAATGATGAACTGCCGCAGTCATCGGCAGGCAGAACCATAATGACAACCGAGCCTAAATTCATCCCCGAAGATGCTGTTGAAATTAATTTTACCAGCAAAGCAAATATGAAAGTCCGTCTGATTGACTGTGTAGGTTATATTGTTCCTTCGGCACTCGGTTATATTGAAGGTGACAATCCAAGAATGGTTAAAACACCTTGGTTCGAAGAAGATATTCCATTTAATATGGCGGCAGAAATAGGCACAAGAAAGGTCATCACGGAGCACTCAACAATCGGACTGGTTATCACAACCGATGCTTCAATCAGCGAAATTCCCAGAGAAGAGTACGAAGAAGCCGAAGCAAGAGTAATTGATGAATTAAAAGAGCTCAACAAGCCGTTCATAACCCTGCTTAATTGCAAAGAACCTCAATCTTCCGATGCAACAGAGCTTGCAGAAAGATTAAGCCAAAAATACTCCGTGCCTGTTCTTCCGATAAACTGTCTTGAACTGGATACGGAACAAATTAATCGCATTCTGTCTGGAGTTCTTGCAGAGTTTCCGATTAAAGAAATAAAAATCGACCTGCCCGGATGGATAACTTCGCTTGAAAAATCACACTGGCTCAGAAGCGAAATATTCAATAAAATCAACACTCTTGCCGCAGGGCTCAGCCGGGTCAGGGATATCGAAGGCTTCAGCAAAGAGCTTTCAAGCATTAAATATATTAATGATATATCAATTGAAAGAATCGATATGTCTACAGGCAGTGCAAAAATCGGTTTAAAGCTGAAAAACGGATTGTTTTTCAAAATTCTTGAGGAAGAAACAGGAATAAAGGTTTCCGATGAGCAGGAATTAATGAATAAAATGAAAGAGCTTTCCAATGCCCAGGACGGCTACAAACGCATTCAGGCTGCACTTGACGACGTTGAAGCAACGGGTTACGGAATAGTTATGCCTGCCATTGACGATCTTACCCTTGAAGAACCCGAAATTATGAAGCAGGGCGGACGTTACGGCGTCAGATTGCGTGCAGGCGCACCGTCACTTCACATTATGAAGGCCACCATACAAACCGAAGTTGCACCGATTGTCGGCTCCGAATCGCAGTCTGAAGAATTGATTAAATATCTGCTCAAAGAATTTGAAGAGAATCCGTCGGAAATCTGGAAATCCAACATTTTCGGCACATCTCTGCACGAACTTGTTAACGAAGGTCTGCACAACAAGCTTTATCGTATGCCTTCCGACGCAAGAGCGAAGCTGCAGGAAACTCTTGAACGTATTATAAACGAAGGCTGCAGCGGATTGATTTGTATTATTCTATAAGAAAAAGGGTTGTTTCACCTTTGAAGTGAAGCAACCCTTTATTTTTATGGTCTTGTAACAGTTACCGTAAGGCTGATGCCGTTTTCCAGAACAGCTTCTACCATATATCTGTCAGCGTTGGTGGCTTTATAATATCCCTCACCGCTCACGGGAGCGCCCTCTGTTCCGCCTGTAAAACCCGCAGTTTTAAGAGCGTCAACGTAGTCGGCAAACTCGTCACTGCTGCTCTTGACCGAAAATTTAAAGCTGATGGATTCATCGTAATTCTCAACCGAATTAGCAAAGTCAAAATCAGGAAGCTGTGCGGCAAAGTCATTGAATATTTTTGTACTTTCATTTTTATAAAAAACCGCATCCTGCGACTGAGCTTCAGGAGCAGAATCTCCTTCTTCAAGTGCTTTATTGCACGAAGCAAACAGCAAAACAATTAATACGGCAATTAAAACCGAAATCGCTTTTTTCAATTTGGTATCCTCCATAACATTTTTTATTATTATATCACACAGTAGATTCTTTTTCAAGGTAAAGAATTAAGTAATAATGCATAAACAGGAATAATTTAAAATCCGAAATGTGTTGACTTTTGACTTGCAAAAGTATAATATAGAAATATCTTATAAAAGAAAGGTGATTTAATGGCAACTGAACTCAAGAAAAAGTACGGCTTGCTCACAGCAATCTGTATGGTTGTCGGCATAGTAGTCGGCAGCGGCGTATTCTTTAAAGCTGAGGCTATCCTCACAAAAACAAGCGGTAACCTCAAGCTCGGTATCCTTGCATGGGTAATCGGCGGCGTTATTATGATTATCTGCGCATACACTTTCTCACTTCTCGCCACAAAATATGAAAAAGTCAACGGCGTTGTTGACTATGCGGAAGCAGCAATCGGCGAGAAATACGCTTACCTTGTCGGCTGGTTTATGACAACCATCTATTATCCCACCCTTACAATGGCTCTTGCCTGGCTTTCTGCAAGATACACCCTTGTTGTTTTCCAAGGCGATAACGCTGACCCTTCAAGCGGTCTTTGCCTTGCTCTTTCCTGCTTCTACCTTATAGGCAGCTATGCCATGAATGCACTTTCTCCTATTCTTGCAGGTAAATTCCAGGTTTCAGCAACAGGAATCAAACTTATTCCCCTTGCTCTTATGGCAATTGTAGGCACAATCTTTGGTCTTAAAAACGGTATGCTCGTTGAAAACTTTGCCGGCACAAATCTTGACATTGTTAACGAAGCTTTTGCTGCTGCAGGCAAAGAGCCTCTTGCGGAAACTTCGGCAATCAGCGCAATTTTCAGCGCAGTGTGCGCAACGGTTTTTGCATACGAAGGCTGGATTATTGCAACTTCAATCAACGCTGAAATCAAGGATGCAAAGAAAAACCTTCCCAAAGCTCTTGTTCTCGGCTCAATGATTATTGTTGGCATTTACATTCTTTACTACATCGGCCTTGCAGGCGCAGTTGACAACGAAACAATGCTTATCAGCGGCCAAACAGGCGCAAGAAAAGCTTTTGAAAACGTTTTCGGCTCAATTATGGGTACCGGCATCTTCGTTTTCGTTATTATCTCCTGCCTTGGCACACTTAACGGTCTTATGCTTGGTTGCACAAGAGGTCTTTACTCTATTTCTTCAAGAGGCAGAGGTCCTGCTCCCAAGATTTTTGCAGATATTGACAAAAACACAAATATGCCCGCAAACTCATCAATCTTAGGCCTTCTTCTCTGTGCAGCATGGCTGTTCTATTTCTACTGCGCTTGCCTCAACGGCGACACTGCCGCAAAGCTCGGTATGTTTGCATTTGACCCCACAGAGCTTCCCATCATCACAATCTATCCTTTCTATATCCCCATTTTCTTTAAAATGATGGCAGATAAAGATTTCAACGGCTTCAAGAGATTTGTTGCGCCCATACTTTCAATTGCAGGCAGCGTTCTTATGGTTGTTGCTTCAATTGTGGCTCACGGCAAAGAAATCCCCGGCTACCTTATCATCTTTGCTGTTGTTATGGTTATCGGCTTTGCGTTTATGGGCAAAAAAGAAATCGGCTCCGCCTCAAAGGCAAAATAATTCTTTTCGGAAGGTCTGAATAATGAAGTTAAAAAATGAAGACTCGGTTAATGTCTGCGCTCCGGAAAACGAAACCGAAAAATCATCCTGTTTACCGTCTGTTGAAAAGCCGAAAAATGCAGAAACGGTTAACAGAATAACTCTGGAATTCAACAAAAAAGGCATAAAATACATCATTAAATATGTTGTTGGTATTGCCTTCATAATTTTGTCGCTCGCTTGGGTACTCAATAATGACGTCAAAGTATCGGTAATTTTTGACGGTTTAATGAAAGTACTGTCTCCGTTTCTTGCCGGTGGCGCAATAGCTTTTATTCTTAACGTTCTTATGCGCCCTCTTGAAAACGGCTGGGATTATATCTTCAGAAAACGCGGCAAGTTATCAACGGCTCTCAAAAGACCTGCATGCCTTATATTAAGCATTGTTGTTATGTTCGGTTTTCTGATAGCAATTCTGTTTATGATTATCCCCGAATTTATCAACACCTTTGAAAACATTATTGAGGTTTTACCGGAATATGCCGAAAAAGCGTTGGGCTGGTATAACCGAATCCGTTCATTTGCGGCAAACCATAACGTCAGAATCCCCGAGTTTTCATTTAACCCCGATTTGATAATTAACTTCTTAAAAGATAATTTTGCAAATCAAAGCACAATCACAAAAACCATAGATTTTACAGCTTCGCTCGTAACAGGCTTAATCAACGCAATTGTGGCGCTTGCTTTCTCTCTCTATCTTCTGGCTCAGAAAGAAAAGCTTGCAAGAAACATCACCAAGACCCTTTATGCTTTTTGCTCCAAAAACCGTGTCGACAGAGTGCTTGATATTACCAGAATAACAGACCAGACTTTCACAAAGTTTGTTTCGGGTCAGCTTCTTGAAGCGCTGATAATCGGTTTGCTGTGTTTTATCGGTATGCTGATATTCAATATGCCCTATGCCCCTGTTATTTCGGTGCTCGTCGGATTCACTGCTCTTATTCCTGTTTTCGGAGCATTCATCGGAACCGCTGTCGGTGCGTTTCTTATACTCTTCGACAGTCCGTCAAAAGCATTCTGGTTTATTGTTTTCATAATCGTTCTTCAACAACTTGAAGGCAACCTTATTTACCCCAAGGTTGTTGGCAAAACAGTAGGCTTGCCCGGTATATGGGTGCTTACAGCTGTTACAATCGGCGGTAATCTCTTTGGCGTTCTCGGCATTCTTCTTGCCGTACCTGCCTGTGCAGTGTTTTATTCAGTTCTTCGCAGTGCCGTTTACAAACGACACTCACAAAAAGATGCGGAAGCAACAGAAGCAGAAACATCTGACGAAGAAAGCACCGCACCGCAAACAGATATTCAGCAATAAAAAATCAGCTCCGTATCTTATGTACGGAGCTGTTATTTTTATATTTCTGCCAAGTCTTTATAAACAGATTTAAGCGACTTATAAACTGATGAATATACGGCGTAATAATCCCTGTATACTTTTGTTTTCTCGTTATCGGGAACAAGCAAATCAGGGTTAACGGCAGTCATCGCTCTGCAGGCTTCAGGAACCGTTGGGTATATACCTGCACCGACAGCGGCGAGAATTGCAACGCCCAGAGCAGGCGCTTCGGATGACATAGACGTTGTGACAGGCAAACCGAACGTGTCGCATATCATAGATTTCCAGAGTTTGCTTTTTGCTCCTCCGCCGCAAAGAAGCATTGTTTCGGGTGAAATATTCATCTCTTTGAGAACAAGCAGACAATCATAAAGCGAATATGTTACACCTTCAAGAACAGACCTTATAAAATGAGCTTTAGTGTGCATTGCGGACAGACCAAAGAAAACACCTCTGCAATCGGGATCAAGATGCGGTGTGCGCTCACCCATAAGATAAGGAAGATATAAAAGCTTATCGGCGCCAACAGTGATTTCAGACGCCATTGTGTCAGTAATATAATAGACATCTTTACCGCTTTCAGCAGCAAGAACAGTTTCTTCGCCGCAGAAATTATTCTTGAACCACTGCATTGAAAGACCTGCGCCCTGTGTTACACCCATAACGTGCCAGGCACCCGGTACAGCGCAGCAAAAGGTATGAACTCTGCCCATAGGGTCAATAATCGGATTGTCCGTATGTGCAAAAACAACGCCTGAAGTTCCGATTGTTGTGAACGCTTTACCCTCTTCAACCACACCCATACCTACTGCTGCAGCAGCGTTATCACCTGCTCCGCCGACAACGGAGGTTGCGGTTGAAAGACCCGTAAGAGAAGCTGTTTCAGCATTTATATAACATGTGATTTCGGGCGATTCATAAACCTTGGCAAGGTATTCTTCCTTGATTCCGCAAGCTTCAATCATAACGCTTGACCATTTTCGGTTGGGTACGTCGAGAAGCTGCATTCCCGAAGCATCCGAGACCTCCGTTGCAAATTCGTCCGTAAGTCTGAAACGCAGATAATCTTTGGGTAACAGAATGTGCCTGCATTTATCAAAAATTTCAGGCTCATTATTCTTAACCCAAAGAATTTTTGAAGCCGTAAAGCCTGTCAGCGCAGGGTTTGCGGTTATTTTTATGAGCGTTTCTCTGCCGAGTTTTTGCGTGAGTTCATCACATTCCTTACCCGTTCTCTGGTCGCACCAGAGAATTGAAGGACGCAACACGTTGCAATCCTCATCAAGCATAACAAGTCCGTGCATCTGACCCGATATGCCGAGAGAAACAATGTCTGCTGCATCAACGCCGCTTTCGGAAACAACCTTTTTGAGAGTTTCTATGGCAGCTTCATACCAATCCTGCGGATTCTGCTCTGCCCAGCCGTTATGAGGCTGCTGCATATCATATTCACAGCTCGCATCGGCAATAATTTTTCCGTTCACGTCAAAAAGAACGGTTTTGGTTGCCGACGTGCCGAGGTCAACACCGATAACATATTTCATATTATTCACCAAACATAATGCCGTTGATTGCAGACTGGATATATTCCTGTTTACCCGAACCGGGATCAGTGCACTTGCCGAGCGAGCAGGCATACGCACTCAGCTCTTCAAGTGATGTTTCGCCGTCAACAATCTTTTTACCAATGCCGTTTTCAAAGCTTGAATATCTTTCCTTTTTGAAGCCGTCAAGTGTACCGTCCTCGATGATGGCGGCAGCTTTAAGCAGACCGAGAGCAAAAGTATCCATACCGAGAATAAATGCCTGAACCATATCCTCTGCAGTGTTGCTGGGTCTGCGGTTTTTGGCATCAAAATTAAGACCGCCGTTACCGAGACCGCCTGCCTTAAGTACTTCATACATACACATTGTGGCAGAATAGACGTCAAAGGGAAATTCGTCTGTATCCCAATCGAGAACGGGGTCGCCCTGGTTGGCGTCGATTGAGCCAAGCATACCGTTGATTGCGGAAATACGCAGTTCGTGTTCAAAAGTGTGACCTGCAAGGAGAGCGTGATTGGCTTCAATATTCATTTTGAAATCCTTATCAAGGCCGTACTGACGAAGGAAGCCGATTGCGGTAGCTGCATCAAAATCATACTGATGCTTCATAGGCTCCTTCGGCTTGGGTTCAATATAGAAATCGCCTTCAAAGCCGATGCTTCTGCCGTACGTAACAGCCATTTTCATAAGTCGGGCAATGTTTTCCTGTTCAAACTTAACATCAGTGTTAAGAAGGGTTTCATAGCCCTCTCTGCCGCCCCAGAAAACGTAACCCTTACCACCGAGTTTAACGGTGATATCAAGAGCCTTTTTAATCTGTGCAGCAGCAAAACAATAAACGTCAGCACTGTTTGTTGAGCCTGCACCGTTCATAAATCTGGGATTTGAGAACATATTGGCAGTACCCCAGAGACACTTTATGCCTGTGGCATTCATCTTTTCAAGAATATAATCGCTGATTTTGTCAAGTCTTGCGTTTGTTTCGTTGATATCCTCTGCTTCGGGTACAAGGTCAACATCGTGGAAGCAGAAGTATTCAACGCCAAGCTTCTGCATAAACTCGAAACCTGCGTCAACCTTTGCTTTTGCGTGAGCCATTGTTGCTTTTTCTGCTCCGAACGATTTATCAGCGGTATCTCTGCCGAACATATCGGTACCTGCGGCTCCGAGGTTATGCCACCAAGCCATTGCAAAAGGAAGGTGTTCCTTCATAGCTTTGCCCATAACTATTCTTTCAGAATCATAAAATTTGAAGGCAAAGGGATTTTTGCTCTTTGGACCTTCATAATTAACTTTATCAACAAAATCAAAATACATTTCAAGCACCTCTTAATAGAGAATTTTTTTATACTGTTCGGAAAACTGTTTCGGATCAATTCTTTCAAGCATATGGGCATCTGTTCCTATGTTAAAAACAACGCCCACCTCCTTGCCTATCTGAAAATACCTGTGGAAGAATTCGGGGTCACCCAAAACGGCGGGAGTGTTGAGCTCCCACGCAATTTCGGCATTATTTGCCTTTTCCATTATATCCCCTATCTCGTTATCGGTAAAAGCTCTTGTAACGTCGTGTCGGTCAGGAAAAGCGTGAATATAGCCTGCCATAAACGGATGTGCAAAGCAATCAGCTCTGCCGCTGTCAATAACACCGTTCATAATCGCCAGCATATGCTCTGCATAGGCTCTGGGAGTGCATATTTCAGGGTGCTCCCAATAACCGACGTGAAAATGGTTGGTTGTGTAAAGGCGGAAATCAAGCGAATTATCGCAATCAATGTCATCTGCAAATTTGCCGATTCCGTAAGCAGAAAGCTCTGCACCAACATAAACTTTGACCTTATGTTCAACCGTTTCAAGCTCTTTGAGAATTTCAAGTCTTTGAGCCGCCACAGCATTCTTTCGGTCGAAAGAATTGTGGTCAGTAAGCGCAATAATGTCAAGTCCGCATTTATCAGCGGTTTTGACGATATCCGTTACCGTCATTTCTCTTTTTGCACAACCCGAAAAAACGGTGTGAATGTGCATATTGTGACGCATCAATTCATCAACATCATAGGTTTTTTCGTGAAAAAACATTTATCAAAGCTCCAATCCGAAAAGTGTGTTTGCATTTTTGCGGGTCAAATCAAGGATTTCTTCAGCAGTTGTGTTGCGTGCGGATGCAAGGACTTCGGCTGTAAAAGGAATGTAAGACGAATCACACCTTTTGCCTCTGTGCGGCACGGGAGTCATATAGGGGCAATCGGTTTCAATCAGAAGTCTGTCTGACGGCACAACCGCCGCAACCTCAAGCGGTTTGCGTGCATTTTTAAAAGTAACCGCACCGCCGAGACCGATATACATGCCGAGCTTAATAACCTCTTTTGCCATTTCGGCTGAACCCGAAAAACAATGCACAACTCCCTTTGGTTTATACCGTTTAAGAAGCTCAAAGGTATCCTCATGTGCTTCTCTGTCATGGATTATAACAGGCAAATCAAGCTCTTTTGCAAGCACAAGCTGCTGTTCAAAAACTTTTTTCTGAATGTCTCTGGGCGAAAAGTCATAATGATAATCAAGACCGATTTCACCGACTGCAACGCACTTTTTTTCCATACAAAGCTTTTTGAGAACAGGCAGATAACCTTGTTTGCAGCTCTCTGCTTCGTGCGGATGAACCCCGCAGGCGGCATAAATATAATCGAATTCATCAGCCAGTTCAAGGCTTGCAAGAGATGACGCCATATCACTGCCGCAATTTATAATACCGCAAACGCCCTGACCTTGCAGGGCGTTAAGCAGTTCTTTGCGGTCATCGTTAAATGCTTCACTGTCATAGTGAGCGTGACTGTCAAAGATATTATTCATAGTTTATCTTACCTTGCTTCCTGCAGGAACACCGTCAACAAAGATAACCTTAACGTCATCCTCACCGCAGTCGGCGGC
>JAGBHX010000019.1 GCA_017935265.1 Clostridia bacterium
TCATAACAACACTCCGTTCCGCATAAAAATACATCTAATTTTAACACAGCACACAGATTTTTTCAATACTATATTATTTTGATTAAATATACATAAATCGTTTATAATTATTGACTTTTTTTGCATACGGTAGTATAATAACCACACTATATTATTGACGGAGGAATATTTTATGAAAAAAATAATTTCCCTCATCCTCTGCGCAGTTCTCGTAGTCGGCGTTTTCGCCCTTGCAGGCTGCTCAAAAGATGAAAATGCAAACGACCCCGCAGCAAACACACCCGCAACAAAAGTAATTAACATCAACCTCACAGAAGAAGATTACGCTTTCGGCGTTGACAAGGATCAGCCCGAGCTTCTTACAAAGGCTAATGAGTTCATTGCTCAGATTATGAAAGACGGCACATTTGATGAAATCTGCGACCGCTATTTCGGTGACGGCGCTCCCGTTGCAGTTACAAGCGCAAAGCGCGACAACTCCAAGGATCAGCTCGTCGTTGCCACAAACGCTGCTTTTGCTCCCTTTGAATATATGGAGGGTGACAAGTATTACGGCGTTGATATGGAAATCGCAAAGCTTTTTGCTGACTATCTCGGTCAGGAGCTTGTTATTGAAAACATGAAATTTGAATCTGTTTGCCTTTCTGTTGGTCAGCATCAGTGCGACATCGCTATGGCAGGCCTTACAATCAACGAAGAAAGAAAAGAACACGTAACATTCACAGATTCTTACTACAAGGCTTCTCAGCAGATTATCGTTAAGGGTGACGACACAACATTTGACAACTGCAAAACAGTTGACGATGTTAACGCTATTCTTAACGCTTACACCAAAGAAACAGTTGTAGGCGTTCAGCAGGGCACAACAGGTATGTACTTTGTTCAGGGCGACGAAGGTTGGGGCTTCCCCGGTCTTCCCACAGATTGCAAGCCCTACGAAGCAGGCTCACTTGCTGTTCAGGATATGATTAACGGCAACATTGATATGGTTATTATCGACGCTGCTCCCGCAGCAAAGATTGTTGAGTCTATCAACGCTGTTGCATAAGCATAGCTAATTTAATAAAATCAGCCTCATCGCCGGGTGCGGTGAGGCTTTGCAGTTAAAAAGGATTGAAAATATGGGTAGTTTTGAAAAAAAACTTGAAGTCTTCTGGCGAATTTTCTGGGAACAAGGCGGCTATAACCGTGTTGTAGAGGGTTTGCAGAACACTCTTATAATTGCCGTTTCAGGCTTAATTATCGGTATTGTTATCGGTACGCTTATTGCCACCGTGAGAACAATGCCAAAATATAAAACACTTCCTAAGGTTCTCAACAGCATTTGCGGATTTTATGTTAATGTTTTCAGAGGAACTCCGATGGTTGTTCAGCTTTTGATTTTCTATTATGTTCTTCTTCCCCTTATGGAAATCAAGCTTACGGGCGTTCAGGTTTCTGTGCTCGTTTTCGGACTCAACAGCGGCGCATACATATCTGAAATTATGCGAAGCGGTATTCAGGCTGTTGACCCCGGTCAGATGGAGGCAGGCCGTGCGGTTGGTCTCCCCTTCTCCGTTTCAATGATTAAGATTATCATCCCTCAGGCAGTTAAAAACATTCTTCCCACAATGGGTAATGAATTTATCACTCTTATTAAAGAAACAAGCGTTGTAAGCTTCGTTGGTGCAACAGACCTTTATGTTGCGTTCAGCTACATCGGCTCAAACAGCTACGAATTTATGGTGCCGTATATTGTAATGGCTCTTATCTACATCGTGCTTGTTCTTGTTATTTCAATGTTTATCAAACTTATGGAAAGGAGCCTGAAGAAAAGTGATAGAAGTAGTTAATCTTTGCAAAAGCTTCGGCAATAATACCGTTCTTAACAACATCAGCACCACTATCGAAAAAGGCGAAAAGGTTGTTATTATCGGACCCTCAGGCTCAGGTAAATCCACATTTCTCAGATGCCTCAACTGTATGGAGGACCCCACTTCGGGAAGCATCATTTTCAACGGCACCGATATTGCCGACCAAAAGGTTGACATCAATATTCACCGCCGTAACATCGGTATGGTGTTTCAGCAGTTTAACCTTTTCAACAACAAAACCGTTATTGAAAACATTATGCTTGCTCCCGTTTACGTTGGCAACAAAATGAGAAAAGAAACCAAGCTCAGCAAAAAAGAAATCAAGGCAAAGGCAAGAGAAGATGCGTTGGCACTTCTCAGGAGAATCGGCCTTGAAGACAAGGCTGATGTTTATCCCTCCACCCTTTCAGGCGGTCAGAAGCAGAGAGTTGCCATTGTAAGAGCGCTTGCAATGAACCCCGAGGTTATTCTTTTTGACGAGCCTACTTCAGCCCTTGACCCGGAAATGGTTGGCGAAGTGCTTGACGTTATGCGTGACCTCGCAGATTCAGGAATGACAATGGTAATTGTTACCCACGAAATGGGCTTTGCAAGAGAGGTGGGCACACGAATTATGTTTATGGATGACGGTATGTTTGTGGAAGAAGCCACCCCCGAGGAATTTTTCTCGCACCCGAAAAGTGAAAGAGCTGTGGAGTTTTTATCAAAGGTTTTATAAAAAATATGAACTGTTGCAATTGCTGTAACAGTTCATTATTTTATTAATGGAAAATTAATATTTTTACAATGTTAATCAAAATAAAA
>JAGBHX010000020.1 GCA_017935265.1 Clostridia bacterium
ATCAAAAACGTAATTTCCAAGGAATATCCTATCAGCTTTCCCCGTTCAAACTGGTCTGAACAAAATCCGTCAGACTGGTGGAACGCAACCGTTGAGGGAATAAACGAGCTTACGGCTGATTTTGATAAAAGTGAAATCTGCGGTATCGGTGCGGGCGGTCAGATGCACGGACTTGTTGCCCTTGACGGGAATGATGAGGTCATCCGCCCTGCGATTTTGTGGAACGACGGCAGAACCGAAAAAGAGGTTGAATATCTCAATAACGTAGTCGGTAAGGATAAGCTGTCACAATACACCGCAAACATTGCTTTTGCAGGCTTCACTGCGCCGAAAATTCTTTGGATGAAAAATAATGAGCCTGAAAATTTCAATAAAATCAGCAAAATTATGCTTCCCAAGGATTACATAAATTATAAGCTCACGGGCATTCACTGCTGTGATTATTCCGATGCGTCGGGTATGCTTTTGCTTGATGTTAAGAATAAATGCTACAGCAAGGAAATGCTTGAGATTTGCGGCATAACGGAAGATAAGCTCCCCAAGCTTTATGAAAGCTATGACGTTGTGGGAACTCTGAAAAAAGAAATTGCCGATATGTTCGGATTCGGTGAGGTCAAGGTTGTGGCAGGTGCAGGCGATAATGCCGCCGCGGCAATCGGCACGGGCACCGTGGGCAACGGCAAGTGTAACATTTCATTGGGTACGTCGGGCACCATTTTTATTTCAAGCAATTCCTTTGGTGTTGATAAATTTAATGCACTTCATTCCTTTGCTCACGCTGACGGAAATTATCACCTTATGGGCTGTATGCTTTCTGCCGCCTCGTGCAACAAATGGTTTATGGATGATATTCTTTCTGACAAGGATTATTCCTTGATTCAGTCAGAAATCACCGACGAAAAGCTTGGCAGAAACAACGTTTACTTTCTGCCCTATCTTATGGGTGAAAGAAGCCCCGTCAACGACACAAACGCACGCGGTGCTTTCATCGGTATGAGTATGGACACAAAGCGCGAGGATATGCTGCAAGCGGTGCTTGAGGGCGTGGCCTTTGCAATCCGCGACTGTTTTGAAGTTGCAAAGGATTTGGGCATAAGCATTTCTCAAAGCAACATCTGCGGCGGCGGAGCAAAAAGTGATTTGTGGAAAAAAATCATTGCCAATGTTCTGGGTATCCGCCTCGATATTGTCAAAACTGAGCAGGGCCCCGGCTACGGCGGTGCAATGCTTGCAATGGTGGGCTGCTCAGTGTATAATAGTGTTGATGAAGCGTGCAATGCTTTGGTGGAGGTTGTGGACTCGGTTGAGCCCGACGAAAGGCTTGTGACGCTTTATGATGAAAAATATCAGAATTTCAAAAAAATATATCCGGCGTTGAAGGAAACCTTCAATGCACTGAGTAAGGAGTAAAACTATGAGCGAGATTTTTAAAGGAATTGACACAATCAGGTATGAGGGCCCTCAGAGCAAAAATCCTCTTGCCTTCAAATTTTATGATGCCGAAAAGCTGGTTATGGGAAAGCCGATGAAGGATTATCTTCCCTTTGCAATGGCTTGGTGGCACAACCTCGGCGCCGCAGGAACGGATATGTTCGGCCGTGACACCGCCGATAAATCCTTCGGTGCAGAAAAAGGCACAATGGCTCACGCAAAAGCAAAGGTTGATGCAGGCTTTGAATTTATGCAGAAATTGGGTATTGAGTATTTCTGCTTCCACGATGTTGACCTTGTTCCCGAGGCTGACGACATCAACGAAACAAACGCAAGGCTTGATGAAATTACCGATTATATTCTTGAAAAAATGAATAAAACCGGCATCAAATGCCTTTGGGGCACGGCAAATATGTTTTCAAACCCCCGTTTTATGAACGGCGCAGGCAGCACAAACTCCGCTGATGTTTATTGCTTTGCCGCAGCTCAGATTAAAAAAGCACTTGAATTAACGGTTAAGCTTGGCGGTAAGGGCTATGTTTTCTGGGGCGGCAGAGAGGGTTACGAAACTCTTCTCAACACCGACGTTAAATTTGAGCAGGAAAACATCGCAAGACTTATGCACATGGCGGTTGACTATGGCCGCAAAATCGGCTTCACAGGTGATTTCTACATTGAGCCCAAGCCGAAGGAGCCTATGAAGCACCAGTATGATTTTGACGCCGCAACAGCAATCGGTTTTCTTCGTCAGTACGGTCTTGACAAGGATTTCAAGATGAACATTGAAGCAAACCACGCAACTCTTGCAGGTCACACCTTCCAGCATGAACTCAGAATTTCTGCAATCAACGGAATGCTCGGCTCAATTGATGCAAACCAGGGTGACTATCTCCTTGGCTGGGACACAGATGAGTTCCCCTTTGATGTGTATGAAGCAACAATGTGTATGTATGAGGTGCTCAAAGCCGGCGGCCTCACAGGCGGATTTAACTTTGATGCAAAATCACGCAGACCCTCCAATACATATGAAGATATGTTCGAAAGCTACATTCTCGGTATGGATACATTTGCTCTCGGTCTTATTAAGGCCGCCGAAATTATTGAAGACGGCAGAATTGACGGCTTTGTTGCTCAGAAATATTCAAGCTTCAATGAGGGTATCGGTGCTAAAATTGTTGCAGGCGAAGCAACCCTTGAAGAGCTTGCAGATTACGCTCATAACCTCAAAAACACAACCGAGCCTTGCTCCGGCAAGCAGGAAAGACTTCAGGGCGTTTTAAACAGCATTTTGTTTAAATAAGTCTGATGATAAAATAAAAATTAAATAGGAGGTCAGTTTATGGAAAACAAGCGTTCAAAGCTTCTCATTGGCGTTATAGTTGTGCTCATTGCGGGATTGATAGCCTCAATTGTGATGATTTACGACCTGACGGAAAAGGTTGAAAATCTGCAGGCATCTTTTTCAAACCAGCTCAGCTCAATAAATGCGAGCGTCAACTCGATTTATTCAAACGTTGATGAAGCTCTTAAAAAGCAGGCCAGCATTGTTTCAGGCGTTGAAGAAAACAAAGGCAACCTGAATGAAGCTGATTTGACTGTTCCTGTGAGCATCAAGGTTGTGCCGAAGGCTATTTCTGAGGACACAAAGCTCAGCGTTGAAATCGGTGACAAAAATTATCCTCTTTCAAAATCAAACGCAACAGAATATTCGGCTACCGTAAACGTACCTCTTTTTAATATGGAAGAAGCAGTTTTGCTCATTGAATCAAAGGGTGAAACAAAAACCGAGCTTCTTGAAAATGTGTATATTACCGATATGTGGTACAGCTATCTGCCGATGATAAATCACGCAGATTTCAGCGGAAGCAGTGGCTACACAAACGGCAGCTACACCCTCAACGGAACAATTCACATAAACTGTGACGAATCTGCCAAGATGGACAAGCGAGGCTTTGAAAAAATAAGCCTTGAGGCCTCCGTTAACGGCAAAAAGGTTTGGGAGCAGGACGGTACTGATGCATTCAACAAAAATGACGGAGAAATTCCTCTTACAAAAGGCTTTGAAATGAAGCAGACTGACAAGCTCACCGTTGATGTGGTTGCTGCTGACGGTGCAGGAATAATTCACCGTTATACTGCTCATTCAAGCGGCCCCGTAGGTTCAAAGCTTGATGAAATGATAGAGTCAGTTTATGCAGGCGATGTTTTACATTACCCCGACGGAACACAGGTTTTTAAATAAAAAAAATCGGGTCACACCAGGCGGTGTGACCCGATTTTTTATTCCATAATTCTTATTAAAAATTCTTCCGTATATCCCTTCCAGGTGGCGGTGACGTAAGTTTCGCCAACGCTCTGTGGATAAAATCTGCCGCCGATAACCTTAACCACGCTTTCATCATAATTTGAAAATTCAACGCCGATGTTGTTGGTCTTGTAGATTCTTTCGCTGTCCACCTTGTGGATTTCGGGCTTGAAGCTGATTTTTGATTTTTTCACTTCAAGCACCTGGTTTTCTGAGGTGATTGCAACAAAGTTTCTGTACCAGCTTTTCTTTGCGTAGGTTACGGGAGTTTTGAGGTTTTGCTTGTCCGTTTCGGAAAAGTCGGGAGCATCAATTAAGCTCAACTCAACCTTGTTCATTCTTGTGGGCCAATATGCCCATTCGTCGCCGTAGGCGTATGCAAGATAAACCCCGTCGGAAAGGCGGATGTGACCGTCGGGTCGGGAGGTTATTCCGCAATTGTGACAGCAATGGCTGATATTCACCTTTGCGGCGCTTGACTCCTTGAATGAAAGCCCGTCATCGGAAACGTAAAGCCCGATGAAGCTTTCGGTTGTGAATCTGTCGCAGGTAACGACGGCAATGAACTTGTCGAAATCCTCAACATATTTAACGTCTGCCGAGTCAAGGCTTGCCATATTGTAGGTGTGGTTAATTGCAACGCCCTTATCCTGCATTGTTGCGGGCCAGTTTTCGTCGGTTGCGTCGGCAATGCACAGCCTTGTCTGGTTGATGGCCGTGTCCTTCCAGGTGTAATAGATATAAAGCTTGCCGTTAAGCTCCACCATTGAGGGCTCGCCTGCGCCGTAGGCATCCTCGTCGCCCGTGAAAACCACAATGGGTGAGGGCTTTCCGCCCCAGCCGTTGCCGTTCCATTTTTCAAAAGGACCGTCGGGGTTCTTGCTCCTTGCCGCAAAAACGCAGTTGTCGGTGCCGTTTTCGTTGGTGGTGGAGGTGTATGCAATGTAGTAATAGTCACCCAGCTTGATTACACCGGGGTCGCAGCAGGAATAAAAGTCAACGGAGTCTGCAGTGGGCTGCAAAACAGCCTTTTCCTCTGTCCAGGTTTTGCCGCCGTCGGGGGAGTGACGGTAAATTATCCAGTCCCACTCACCGCGCACACCGGGGGCAGAAAGATAAGCGTCAATGCTTCCGTCAGCGTTGATAATCATTGAAGGGCCGTAGCGGTAACCCGCATCGTCGGCAGGGGGATTGTAGATGTCGTGTCCCTCGTCAATGGCTGTGATTTTAACATATTTTGTTTCGTCGGGAGCAACGGTCAGCTCACCGTCGGTATATGCCCTGTCCGCCATAGGGGTAAAGGCGGCAAAGGGCGATTGCAGAATACCCAGAGTCAGCAGGATTGAAGCGAAAAATCTTACTATTGCCATTGTATCATCACCTTATCTGTTGATTTCGATTGTTTCTGTGAGTCTGATGTCGTTTGAAGCGGCACCGAGCATAATTTCAAATTTGCCGTTTTCAACCACCCATTCAAAATCTTTATTAAGAAGCCTGAACGAATCGAAACCGAGGTTAAATTCAACGTTCTTTTCTTCGCCTGCTTTAAGGCTGATTCTCTCAAAGCCCTGAAGAAGCTTGCGAGGGGTAATAACTGAAGAAACAACGTCGTTGACATAAAGCTGAACAACCTCGTCACCGTCAATATCACCGATGTTTTTGACCTTGGCGGTTACGGTGAAATCGGTGTCACCGGTTTTGGTAACAACAAGGTCAGTGTATTCAAATCGGGTGTAAGAAAGTCCGTGGCCGAAAGGATAGCGCGCACCTCTTTCTCCCTCGAACATATTTTCAAAGAAGTTGGGTAGCTGAGAGTAATAGCAGGGGATTCTGTTGGAATCTGCAGGGAAAGAAACAGGAAGACGACCTGCGGGATTATTTTTGCCAAGCAATGTTTCAACAATGGCTTTTGCGCCGAATTCTCCGCCGAACCAGGAGAGAAGCACAGCATTTGAAACCTTGAGCTCTTCTGAAAGGTCAATGCTTCGGCCGTTTTCAAAAACAAGCACCATAGGCTTGCCAAGCTTTGCAAGCTCAAGAATAAGCTCTCTCTGCTCACCGGGAAGCCGCAAATCGGAGCGGTCGTGACCTTCACCGCTTGTGAAGTTGTTGTCACCGCCCACAAAAATAACAAGGTCGCACTTTTCGGCAGTTGCAACTGCATCGACAATGCTTGTGTCTTCAACCTCGTCATAAACATCAATGAGGTGGAACTGACCGTCTTCGGCTGTTATTGCCTGAGTGCCCACGGGAATGCCGCAGCCTGAGCATTGAAGGATTTCTGCCTTGCTGTCAAGGGCTTCGCAAAGCTCGTCATAAACAGAGCGCACCTCGTAGCCGTCGGGCATTGAGGAATATCCGCCGACTCTCTGCTTTGCTGATGACGGGCCGATGAGAGCAATTTTTTTGTAGGTCTCTTTAAAAGGAAGAATACCGTCGTTTTCAAGAAGGGTCATACCCTCTTTTGCGGCCTCATAGGCAAGAGCCTTGTGCTCCTCGCAGCGGATAACTTTTTTGTATTTTTCTTCGTCCGTATATGGATTTTCAAAAAGACCGAGTTCAAATTTGAGCGTCAGCACACTGAGAACGGAATTGTTGACCTGTTCCATAGAGATTTCACCCTTGTTGACGTATTCAATAAGAGTGCCCTCCCACATATCGGGGGTGTAGTCACTGCAGCCCTGCATATCCATTCCTGCGTTGAAAACGTCGCGGATAGCTTCCTTGTCGGTTTCAGCAGTTTTGTGAGCCTGAAGAATGCGCCTGATTGCGCCCCAGTCTGCTCTGACATAGCCCTTCATTCCCCAGCGGTTGCGGAGAATTTCGGTAAGATAGTATTCGGAGCTGATAACGACCTCGCCGTCAATGGCATTGTAGCAAGCCATAACGTTGTTTGCGCCTGCCTTGGTGATTGCCTTTTCAAAAACGGGAAGGTAGCATTGCTCAATTTCACGTCTGCCTACTCTTGCGTTTGCGCAGTTTATGCCGTTTTCGGGAATACCGTGAACGCAGTAATGCTTGGGCTCGGTGAGAACGGCGTCGTCACGCTTGAAGTCGCCGTTTTTCTGCTCGCCCGTGATGATTTCATAGCCCATTTCACTGCAAAGATATGTGTCTTCGCCGAAGGTTTCTTCAACTCTGCCCCAACGGGGTTCTCTTGCAACATCAAGATTGGGGGCAAGAATTTCGTGCATACCCAGAATTCTTGTTTCTGCGCCGACAGCCTGACCTACGCGGTTTGTGATTTTGCGGTTGAACGAGGCCGCCAATGTCAGCGGAACGGGAAAAATTGTGGCACCCGGAAAAGAAATTCCGTGTAAAGCCTCGCCTGTGAAAATGCAAGGAATACCAAGGCGGGTCTTTTCTACCATATATTTCTGAAAGCGGTTGAACATTTCGGGCACGGCATAAGCATCGTGAATAAATCCGATGCCTCTTGTGCCGACTGTCTTTTCCAGCTCGTCAAATTTTATTTCTGATTTTTCATCAATGGCGCAATGATTGAGATCGTGGGGGATTGTGGCATATTCCACACCTCTGATAATATCAAGCTGAGCAACCTTTTCTTCCAAAGTCATAAGTGAAAGAAGAGCTTCGGCGCGTTGCCTTGATGAAAGGGAAGTATCTTTGTAGTTCATAATATCACCTGGAAATTTTTTTGTGTCATATGGATTATATCATCACTAAAATGCAAAGTCAAATAAGCAAAAGTGTCGTAAAAATAGTGTTGATATATTTCGAAAAATACATTATAATTATCTAAGTTAAATAAAGAGAGGTATGTTATGAAGGCTGTTAAAATCATCGGAAGTATTCTTGCTGTTATTGTTCTGATTGCGGCGGTTACTGCAATAGTGAATGTTAATGTTGTCAAAAGCGGTGTGGAATACGCCAAGAGCTTTGAAAAAGTGGAATATGAAAATCAGCTTGTTCCTCAAAAGGACGCTGACGGCTATTGGACCTTTAACACGGACGAGGATCTGAATATTTTGCAAATTACCGATTTTCATATCGGTGGAGGATGGCTGTCGGCAGATGAAGATAAAAAGGCTCTCAATGCTGTTGCGGCAATGATAACTGAAGAAAAGCCTGATTTGGTTGTGCTCACCGGCGATATGGTCTTCCCTGTGCCTTATTCCGCAGGCACACTCAACAATAAAAATTCAACAAATATGGTAATCAGCCTTATGGAAAGTCTTGGGGTTTATTACACCGCATGCTTCGGCAATCACGACACGGAGATTTACAGCTATTACAGCCGTGAGGACATTTCGGATGTGTGGGGAGCTTCAGATTTGAAATACAGCCTTTATCAGCCCGGCCCCGGATATATTGACGGCTACGGTAACCACGTTATCAAGGTGAAAAATTCTGACGGAATTGTTAAAAATGCGTATTTTTTCCTTGACTCTCATTCTTACACTGACGGCGACTATCTGGGTATCTTCTGGAAATATGACAGTATTAAAGAAAGTCAGATAAATTGGTATAAGAAGAATGTTGAAGCGATAGACAGGGCTAACAAGGCCGTTGACCCTCAATGTCCTCTTTTCACATCCCTTGCATTTTTCCATATTCCGCTTGAAGAATATGAATTTGCGTGGAACGAGCTTCGTGAAAACGGATATAAAGACACCGAAAACGCAAAGCTCATCAGCGGCGGCTTCCACGAAAAGGATGAAACCGTTTATCACGGAATGCACTCTGAGGAATTTTTTGAAACCGTTCATTCCCTCGGCTCAACAAAAGGCATTTTTGTCGGCCACGACCATATCAACAATGCGGTTCTTGAATATAAGGGAGTAAAGCTTGTTTACGGAAACAGCATTGACTACCTTGCATATGCAGGCATTGACAAAGAAGGCTCACAAAGAGGCTGTACGTTGATTACCCTCACTCAGGACGGAGAGCTTTCAGTGGAGCTGAGCAACTATTATCAGGATAAATACCAAAGCAAGTATGAAAAAGAAGAAGTAACCATGCAGTGGCAGTAACTTTTATAAGCATTGCCGTTTCGCTCAGGCGGAACGGCAATTTTTTGCATTAAGATGTTGATATATTGATTTTTGTGTGATATAATTTGTTGGTTTCAAAAAAGAGAAGATTTACATATTATGTAAATTGAGGTGGAAATATGATTCATGATAACATTCTTCAGGCTATGGGCAACACGCCCCTTATTCGCCTTAACAAAATGGCAGAGCCTGACAGCGCAGAAATTCTTGTTAAGTTTGAGGGTATGAATGTAGGCGGCTCAATCAAAACAAGAACTGCCTACAATATGATAAAGCACGCTGAGAAAAAAGGCATTATTAACGAAAACACAATCATCGTTGAGCCCACAAGCGGCAATCAGGGCATCGGCCTTGCGTTGGTGGGTGCGGTGAGAGGCTATAAGGTTATTATAGTTATGCCTGACTCCGTAAGTGAGGAGCGCAGAAAATTGGTTGAGCATTACGGTGCTCAGGTGCGCCTTGTTCACGATGCGGGCAACATCGGCGACTGCATTGAAGAGTGCCTTCGTGTAGCGTTGCAGATGCAGAAGGACGACCCCAACGTTTTTGTTCCTCAGCAGTTTGAAAACCCTGCCAACGTTTCAATTCAGCGTAAGCAGACAGGTGTTGAAATTTTAAATCAGGTTGACGGACCTATTCACGGCTTCTGCTCGGGTATCGGTACAGGCGGAACAATCACGGGCATTGGCGAAACTCTTAAAGAAGAAAACCCTGACATTGAAATCTGGGCGGTTGAGCCTGAGCACGCGGCTATTCTTTCTGGCGGCAGCATCGGCACTCATATGCAAATGGGTATCGGTGACGGACTTATCCCCGGCATTCTCAATCAGAATATTTACAATGACATTTGTATAATCAAGGATGAAGAAGCAATTCAGACCTCCAAGGACCTTGCCTCAAAGGAAGGTATTATGTGCGGAATTTCCAGCGGAACAAACGTTGCGGCGGCAATCAAGCTTGCCAAAAAATTAGGACCGGGCAAAACTGTTGTTACCGTCCTCCCCGACACCGCTGAAAGATACTTCTCAACCCCGCTTTTTGAAGATTAAAACACTCCCCGACATTCACACGAATGTCGGGTTGATTTTTTGGGTAAAATAAGCAAAATAGTCTGTTTTGGGCGGAGCAATTTCACGGCAGGTGAAGCTTATGTTTTGTGAAATTTTACTTTTGCTCAGTTCACTTTCTGCACTCACGGCGTAGAAATACGTTTTACCGTTTTTTGTTCTGCTGTCGGTGAAGCTTGCCGATTCACTTTCACCAATGAGGCGGAAGTTATAGGGTGTGCCCTCAGAACGGTAGATATAATATTTTTCTGCACCGTCAACCTTTCCCCACTTAATGCTTACTGAGGGGGAGCTCTGAGTAATTGCTTCAATCACGGGTGTCGGGAGCGTGGCCGTTTCTTTAGCGTAAAAGCTCATTTCGCTGTTGAATTCTTCACTTACGCCGAGGCACTGCACCTGATAATAATACGTTTCTCCTTCTTCAAGTGAGGAATCGAGAAAAGCCTTGGTGGTGGTTTTGCCTATGCAGGTGAAAACAGCGTCGGGGCTTGTGCTTCTGTAAACGGCATAGCCTGCGAGGTCGTGAACATTACCGTCTTCCCAGGTGATACGGATTGAAGTTTGGTTTACATTTTCTGTGTTGATTTTTTTAACAGGCGAAAGAGTAACCGTTACATTGCAGTCAGCCGAAACGTTTCCGTAGTCCGATTTTGCGGTAACGGTGCAGTTGCCTGCGCCGATGCCTGTGACAATTCCGTTCTGCGCGGTGGCAACCATCTCGTTGCTTGTGAGCCATTTTGTTTGCTCACTGCTTGCATTAAGGGGAAGAACTGCCGAGAAAATCTCACCTGTTTCACCAATAGCAAGGGTGATATGATTTTCACTGAGTACCATCTGCTGAGGTCGGTCGTCAACGGTGGTGAAGGAATAGACAGGCCCTTTGTATGTTTTGCCTTTAATAACCGCATAAGTGCAGTAATAATATGTTTTATCAACGCTCAAATCATTAACACTCAGCGAAAGAGATATACTCTTTTGATTTGTGTAGGATTTAACCTTGCGCTTTTTCATTTTATCTTTGCTCTCGCCAAAATAAAAGCCGGACGAGCTGACGGCATAGCTTGAGGAATTGGCGATTCTGCCCATAAGTGTGGCGGAATGTGCCTTGATGCTTTCAGCCGTGGCGGTTATGACCGAGAGGTGAGATGTGGATGCTCCCGAGCCCGAGCCGCCCGAGGAGTAAGTGCCTGAGCCGTATTTTGAAGCGGCGTAAGCGGCAAAGGAATATGAGCCCACATAGGTTGAGCTGTCATTATATGCAGGGCGGGCATAGCCGAGAATGTATGAGGCGTTTTTCTTTCTTGTTTTGGCTTCTGCGCGGTAACCCACAGAGCTGCCTGTGTTACCCTCAACAACATAAACCTCGTTGCCCTTAACACCTGTTACAATGCCGATGTGCTTGGCGGTTGAGCCGCCGTTCCAGTTAAAGAAAATCAAATCTCCCGCTTTGGGAGTGAAACCGCTTTTTGGAAAATATCTGCCTCGCTTTGAAAACCAGTTCACCATTGAAGCACAGTTGCCTATTCGGGGAATAACCGAGGTGCTGACCCCTGCCTGATTGGCGCACCATGCCACGAAGAAAGCGCACCAGGCTGTGGTGGGTGCACCGAACCACGCGCCGTATTTGGTGTAGCCGCCGTCTTGCCCTTTGGCAAGAGGCTTGCCCGTTGAGGTGCTCAGCTCCGTGTAGCCAATCTGAGTTTTGGCAACGGCAATAATATCGGCAGTATTACCGCCTGTATTGCGGTGAGTGTTGGGAAAATTGTCGCGGTAGGTGATACCCTCTGCACCGAGGGAAAAAACGCCGCAGAGCATGACCAACACCAATATTAAACTGAAAAACCTTTTCAAAAAAATCATCCTTTTCAAAATCGGGGATTATTCTAACATAAAAAAGCTTTTCAGTCAAATCAAAAGCCGCCTGCAGAAGCAGACGGCGTAAGTTTTAGCTCAGACCCTTTTGGTCAAATCTGAAAATTGAAGAAAGAACAATTTCATAACCTGTTTCAATTGCCTCTGGCACAAGGCGGTCATAATTGTCACGGCGGTTATGATAGTAATCTGCAGGTGTGGGGTCCATTGCCGCAAGGCATGTTGCAGGAATGCCTGCCTGAGTGAATGCAGATGCATCTGACGAGCCGAAATATACGTTGGCAAATTTAAGGTTGTTGTGGCCTGCATCCTTGGCGGCTTCCATAACAAGGGAGCTGAATTTAGGGTTATGACGTACGGTGCCTGTCATATCTCTGTTGTATACGTTAAGAAACTCAAGATCCGTGAGAGTGTCCACACACAAAACTGCGGTTTCAACTCCGCTGTTCATATAGTCATCATAATGGTCCTTTGCAAATTTTTTGCAGCCTCTGAGACCTGCTTCTTCACCGTCGGTTACCATACAAACAACCTCAGTGTTTTCAAAGCGGATGTCAGCCTCGTGGAGCATTTTAACTGCGCAGGCGGCGGCAAATGTGCCTGTGAGGTTGTCGTTTGCGCCGGGAACAAGATTTTTGTAATCAACAAAAGTGAAAAGGCCGATCATCGCAACGGTGGTGAACGGGAAAAGCACATAGCTTGCAATGCGCACAAAATCGGCAAAGCCGTTGTCAACACCTTTTGCAAGGAGAATAATCTGAATGATTGCCACTACAAAGCTTGCGATTGCCCCTGCAATAACAGAAGCTAGCACAGCCGCCTGACCCTTGCCGCCGAAGTAATACATATGGCGCCATTCATAAACGGAGTCACAGTGGCCGCTGATAATAATTCTGCGCTTGGTTTCACCTGATGCCTTTCTTGTGGCAACAAGGTTGTGGCCCTCCACCTTTTTGCAGAAGGGGTCGCAGAACTGCTTGTAAAGCAAAAATTCCATAACTGTGATGAAAAGACCCACACCCACAACTGCACCGAAAATGATGTTAAGGGTAAGGTATGTAATTATATTTGCAAAAAACAGAGCGAAGGAAACAATTCCTGCCGCCATCACCGCAATGCTGACAACCTTTGTGAAAGAGAAAAAGGCCTTAGGAGCAACGGTGTAGCCCTCATAATGTGTTTCGTCAACAGCGTCGCCCAGAAATTTAACGATTTCTTCCTGTGATTTGAAGCAGCCCTCACAGCCCGATTCACGCGGACCGCAGGTTTTTATAATGTGCTCAATACCTTCAACGGTTTCTTTAACATTCTTTTTGATTATGTCTTTGGGGAAATCTGAAATTTTCAAAATAATCACCTCAATGGAATTTTACCTTTTAGGAACTAAAAAAGTCAATAGATTTATTTAATTTTTATTAACTTGCAGGGGATAAATATTGTTTTATTGTGTAAAATTTGATATAATCTGCTCATAGTGAGGTGATACGGTGTCAGAAAGCAAGCCTTTGGTGAGCGTTGTGCTCCCGATTTATAACGTTGAAAAGTATCTTCCCAAGTGCCTTGACAGTGTTGTCGGGCAAAGCTACGAAAATATTGAGATAATCTGCGTCAATGACGGCTCACCCGATGAGAGTGAAAAAATCGTTGCTGATTATATGAAAAATGACAGCCGTATTGTTTTGATTAACAAAAAAAATCAAGGCCTTTCGGGCGCGCGTAACACGGGAATTGAAAACGCAAAAGGGGAATATATTATGTTTCTCGACAGCGATGACTGGATTGACCCCGAAACCGTTGAGGTTGCCGTGGATGAAGCGCAAAAAGAAAATGCACAGCTGGTTATGTGGAGCTATGTGAGGGAATTTCCCACGGCTTCCGTTCCCAAGGATGTGTTTAATGAAGAAAAAATAGTCTTTGACGGGGACACTCTGACAAACCGCCTTCACCGCAGAATGGCAGGCCTTGTCGGTGCAGAGCTTTCTGACCCCGGCAATGCCGATTCAGCCGTGACCGCCTGGGGCAAGCTTTTTAAAACGGAATGTATCGGTGCTTGCCGTTTTGTTGACACAAAAATTATCGGTACGGAGGATGCACTGTTTTCGCTCCAAGTTTTGTGTAATATTAAAAAAGCGGTGTTTGTCAACCGACACTTCAACCATTACCGCAAGGATAATGACACGTCATTAACCAGAAAATACAAGCCTGAGCTTTTCAGCCAATGGCAGGAGCTTTATTCGAGAATGGAAACGGTTATCAAAGAAAATAATCTTCCCTTTGAAGAAGCTCTCAATAACCGCATTGCGCTGAGCATTATCGGCCTTGGTCTTACCGAACTTATTAACACAACCGCTCACAAGGAAAAAATCAAGAAGCTCACTTCGATTATAACCTCACCCCGATACAAAAAAGCCTATGCCGAGCTGAAAACGGAATATTTTCCCATTCATTGGAAACTGTTTTTCACCCTTTGCAAAAAGGGTAACGGCACGGGGGTTTATGCTTTATTGAAATGTATAGATAAAATTATCAGCAAGTAACGGAGAGTTAAAATGAAAACTTTAACGGTTTTTACCCCCGCCTACAACAGAGCATATTCAATTCACCTTTGTTATGAAAGCCTTTGCCGTCAGAGCTGTAAGGACTTTGTGTGGCTCGTGGTAGACGACGGCTCAACGGACGGGACTGCCGAGCTTATTAAAAAATGGCAAGGCAGGGACAACGGCTTTGAAATTAAATACATCTACAAAGAAAACGGCGGTATGCACACCGCCCATAACACCGCGTATGAAAATATTGACACCGAGCTTAACGTCTGCATCGACTCTGACGATTATATGACCGACGATGCCGTTGAAAAAATTGTAGCCCTCTGGAAAGAAAAGGGCAATGAAAAATATGCAGGTATAATCGCCCTTGACAAAACCGAAGACGGCAGAATTATCGGCTCGATTCTCGACACCGACCGTGAGGACACAACCCTTTCGGGCTTTTATCAGCGTGGAGGTAAGGGAGATAAAAAGCTGGTTTACAGAACCGATGTTATGAAAAAATATCCTCCTTACCCTGTGTTTGAGGGTGAAAAGTACGTTTCTCTTGCCTACAAATATTCTCTTGCCGACGAAGATTACACATTGCTCATTTTAAATGAGCCTCTTTGCGTTGTTGAATATATGGCAGACGGCTCAAGTACAAATATGTTCAAGCAATATCTGCGCAACCCCAAGGGCTTTGCCTTTATCAGAAAGGTTGATATGGAAAAAGCCACCGACCCTAAGGAGATTTTTCGTTGCGCAGTTCATTATGTTTCAAGCTCAGTTATTTCAAAAAACAGGAATTTTATCAAGGAATCACCCAAAAAGCTTGCAACCGTGTTGGCAATTCCTTTTGGCGTTGCCCTGACCTTTTACATCAAAAAGAAGTCAGGCGGATATATGAAGGTTGAAGGGTTTGATATGAAGGAGAAAAAATAATGCACATTCCGTCCTCCACAACAAAAGAAATTGAAGTTCTCACCTTTGAGGAGGCTCTCACAGGCAGAACCGACGGTAAGGATTACGACACCGAAAAGTGGCTTTATGTGCCCGATTTTTATTCGGAATACCGTTATATTCTCGGCACAAGGGGCAAAAAGCCGCTGATTTGCATCGGCATCAACCCATCAACGGCCAAACCCGATGATTTGGATAACACCCTCAAATCTGTTGAAAGAATCGCTCTGGGCAACGGCTTTGACTCGTTTATTATGTTCAACGTTTACGCTCAGCGTGCAACAAGCCCTAAGGATATGGAAAAAGAGTGCAACTATGAGCTGCATAACGAAAATATGAAGGCTTTTGAATATATTCTGAGTCTGAGTGAAAGTGAGCCTGCCGTGTGGGCGGCCTGGGGAACAATCATCAACGAGCGCGATTACCTTGCTCCCTGTGTTATGGATATGATTCGCCTTGGCGAAAAATACGGCGCAAAGTGGTACACCGCGGGCAAACGCTCCAAAAACGGCGGGCATCCCCACCACCCGCTTTACCTCAAAAAAGACAGCGTGCTTGATGAGTTTCAGGCAGAAGATTATGTTAAGGGACTGATGCTTTAATGCAATATTTCTGGGCGGCGTTAATAACTCTGTGGCTTGTTGTTGCGGTTTATTTTTATGTAAACTATGTAATTTTTCATAAATATTTCGGCAAGGCAGGCTGCAAGAAAAGCAAGGCGGAGCAAAGCGCAGGCGGAGATTATGAAAGAATCAACATAACCGCCGCGGATGAGATCATTCTCACCGCAAAGCTTTTTACACCCGAAAACGGTGACGGCGCAAAAAGTGTGCTTCTCAGCCACGGTTACAGAACGAGCGGTGAAGCCGATTTTGAAAAAGAGCTTGAGTTATACTCTTCTCTCGGCTATAACATTCTCGTTATGGAGCACCGTTGCCACGGAAAAAGCGCAGGCGACATTGTTTCAATGGGAATTACCGAAAGCTACGACGTTGTGTATTGGTGCAAATGGCTGGAGCTTCGTTTCGGCACAGGGTGTCCGATTGTTGTTCACGGCAAGGGAATGGGCGGCTTTGCAATTGCGGTTGCTCTTGCAAGCCCTGAGCTTCCGCAAAATGTGGAAAAGGCCGTGGCGGAAAATGTGTATGACAGCGTGTTCAAGGTGTTTTCTGATACTATGCAAAATAAATACGGCTTCTGGTGCAAGGTGATTATCCCCACCGTAAATATGTTTTACAGGCTGAACACAGGCTTTGATATGCGTGATGCCGATATAAAAAGATTTGCAAAAAAAATCAATGTCCCCGTGCTTTTTATAAACACAGAAAAAACCTCGCAGGCTGTCACCTTAACCAAAACCGCCGTATGCGACGTTGAATTAAAAAAATATCTGGAAGAATAAAATGGAAAAACAAAACTATCAAAAAATTATGGAAGCACAGATAGCTTCACTTGAAGGAACACCGAGCCTGTTGCTTCAAAGCTGTTGCGGACCCTGCAGCTCTTATGTGCTTGAGGTGTTGGCAGAGCATTTTAACGTAACGGTGCTCTATTACAATCCCAATATTTACCCCGAGGCGGAATATTATAAGCGACTTGACGAGCAGATAAAAATTATCAATTCAATGCCTTTTAAAAACAAGGTTGAGCTTATGCCCTGTGATTATGACGAGCAGGAGTTTTTGTCTGCCGCCAAGGGCTTTGAAAATGAGCGTGAAAGGGGAGCAAGGTGCAAGGAATGCTTTGTTCTGCGCCTTGGTAAAACCGCCGCCCTCGCCAAAGAAAAAGGATTTGACTTTTTCACAACCACACTCACCGTCAGCCCTCACAAAAATGCACAGCTTCTCAATCAGATTGGTAAAGAGCTTGAAGACAAGCACGGCGTTAAATACCTCTTTGCCGATTTCAAAAAGAAAGAGGGATATAAGCGCTCAATTCAGCTTTCAAAGGAATATGACCTCTACCGTCAGGAATATTGTGGTTGCAGATTTTCTCTGGAAAGTAATTTAAAATAGGTTGCCTCACCAAAAAGTGAAGCAACCTATTTGTTTTTGTTTGATTTGTTAAATTCTGAAATAAGCCTGTGAACGGCATCGATTTGGCTGTCCGTCAGGTTAGAAACATCAACAGTTTTTCCGTTAGAAACGCCAAGCAGATAATCTGTGGTTACCCCAAAATAGGAGGCAATCTTAACGAGAACATCAAAAGTCGGATAACCTAACCCGTTTTCGTATTTACTTACTACGGCTTTAGACAAACCCAAATCGTTCCCCAAACTTTGCTGTGTAAGATTTCGCCCTTTTCTAAGGTGCTTTAAGATTGTTCCGAAATCGCAGATGTTCATTTTCTCACCACCTCAATTCATTATAGCCAAAAAAGCACATACAAATCATTGATTATTGTCAACGAATTGTTGACTTTTATTGATGGCGGTGATATAATTGAATAAATGGTGCAGTAAAATAAAAGATTTTATTGCGTACACCATTTGGGGATATAAGTTTATATAAAATTTTAAAGGAAAAGGAGAGTTAGTATGTTTTGCAAAACATGCGGAAAAGAAATATCGGATGAAGCTGTTGTTTGTCCGGAATGTGGCTGTCTTACACACAACGAGGCTGTTACAACTGAATCGGAGCAGGCAAAAAAAGGCTCAAAGACTTCTACGATATTGGGAATAATCGGAATTGTTACAGGTATTAAGGAATACAAAGAAACAGGCAAAATGACAGGCCTTGTTTTGAGTATAATTGGTGAAGCTTGTGCAATCTTTTCATCAATAGTCGGTGCGGTTTCATTTGCATCAATTTTATAAAAATGTAAAAAGTCAGGTGGTTTCATTACAGTCGAAAACACCTGACTCACGTTTTATATATGAAACACCGAGGGAACAAAATCTCTTGGTGTTTTTGTTTTAAGCTGAATGTAAAACAGTTCTGCGGCGTGAACGGTGGCAATTGAGCAGATAACACTCATCCATATTTTGCCGTCCATAATCTGCATAGCGAGGGGAAGAACAAAAACGGTACCGCCAAAAATTTTGCCGAGATAGGTGTGAGGCAGAAATGCTTTGTGAAACCTTGATTTTGTCACACACGCACATATTCCGAACAAAGCTCCTGCGCTGAGAATCCATACGAATATCCACCACGGCACAAGCTTTTTAATAAACAACGCCTTAGCAAGTGCGAGGTATGTCAAAACGTCACCCACGGTGTCAAGTGAAGCACCCAGAGTGCTTGCGTAGCCGGTTTTTCTTGCAATCGGTCCGTCAATAAGGTCGGTAAATCCGCAGAAAACATAAACCCACAGAAACAGCGACGAAATATCCCTGCAAAAGAAAAGAACAACCGCGCCTGCAACTCGGCTGAGCGAAACGATGTTTGCTAAATTCTTTTTCATTCCAAACACTCCGTATTAAGTCAGTTTCTGACAATATTTTACATCGGGATTATAAAAAGAATATCAAAGCAATATAAAGATAATATCAACTATAATTCAACAATTGTTGAACTTTAGTTGAATTTCGGTTGAAAATAAAGCTTTAATATTATATAGGTATCAAAGATGAAAGAGTGTTTTTTATGAAAAACAAAATGACTGAAAAATTTGAAAAGGTAAAGGATTTTTCTGCCGAGAAGATTTCTTCAGGTGTGGAAAAAGTACGCGACAGCGCCGCAACCAAAAAGGTTACGGAAAAAATTGAATAGGTGAAAGAGGCTTCGGCTGAAAAAATGTCTTCGGGTATGGAAAAGGTGAGAGAAAGCACCGCTTCAAAAATAATCTCCGCAGGCATTGATGCAAGCAAAGAAAAAGCCAAAGAGCTTAAAATTTATTCGGGCATTGATAACGTGCCTTCCGGAACAGCACCTGATGATATAATCGACGGCTGTATGGTTCTTGAGGGTGGCGGCTTCAGAGGTGTTTACACCGCAGGCGTGCTGGATTATCTTATGCAAAACGGAATAAATATGCGCTCTACCGTCGGTGTTTCGGCAGGCGCAATGACAGGTGTTAACTATGTTGCAGGGCAGATAGGCCGTTCTGCAAGGGTTAATCTGCGTTACCGCCACGAGAGTGATTACATCGGCATCGGCGCAATCAGAAAGAACGACGGTATAGTGGGCTTTGACTTTGTATATAACGAGATTGATAAAACAGAGCCTCTTGACAAAGAGCGTTTTAACGACCCTTCCCGTCAGTTTGTGGCGGTTGCAACCAACTGCCTGACAGGCAAGGAGGAATATTTTGACAAAGCGGATTGCTCCGACATATATCAGGCGGTAAGAGCATCGGCAAGTCTGCCATTTGTTTCAAAAATGGTGGATATTGACGGCAAGCCGTATCTTGACGGCGGATGCGCCTGCAAAATTCCATATAAATGGGCATTGGAACAGGGATTTGAAAAAATAATTGTTGTTAAAACAAGAGATGATTCCTACCGCAAGCCCACACCGAAGCCGCAGGTCAGCACGGTTTGTGATATGACCTACCGCAATTATCCTGAATTTGCCCGTTCCCTTGCAAGCAGTGATGAAAATTATAACCGTGAGTGCGACGAGCTGGAAGAGCTCAGGCAGCAGGGCAGGGTGTTTGTTATCAGTCCGTCACAGCCCGTTACCGTAGGCAGAATGGAATCTGATATGGAAAAAATGGGTGAGCTTTACTTCCTCGGCTATGAGGATGCAAAGCAAAGCCTTGAAGCGTTAAAAGAATACCTTGCAATATAAAAAATAAAGGCTCATTCCCAACGGAATGAGCCTTTTGATGTTATAAGCAGTTGATCATATTAAGATGCTCGGTGTAAAGCCTTTCAACATCTGTGTTGGTTTTGAGAAGACCGCCCTGAAGAGACATATGGTCGCCATGGTATGTGGGCATAACGTTCCAAACACCCTTGGGAATGTTGTTGGCATCAAAGTCCTTTGACTGAGCGTTTGTGGGGGCTTTTGCGGAAATCGTGTTAACAAGTCCGTCGTTTTCAAACCATTCTTCACCAAACTCATAACCGCCGACGGTTGTGCCCGTGTATCTGCCCAGCTCGTCTGAACTGCTCTGGAAAAGAATTTCCATCATATTCTTTTCGGCTGAATAAGTGCCGTCTGCGTTTTTAACGGTAGCGGAGCAGGGGATAGAGAAATAGTAGGATTGATTGCTTGTGTAAATTGTTTTGTTGAGAGCCATTGCGTTGTCGATATACATATCATAAGCGGCTGTGTCAATATCTTCGGCAGGTGCGGAATATGCTGTTGTGCCGTTGTTGGGTGCGGCAAGAGCGGTCAAAGAATAAATCCAATTTTCTTTACCGCCTGTGAAAAGAGAAGAAATTTCACTTTCATCGGTATCAGCACGTTCAACCTCACTGCCAACTGCCATAAGAGAGGCGAAAAGTCTCATTGTTGCGCCGCCAAAGGAGTGGCCGAGAAGATTGATTTTTGTTTTCGGCATCCCATTTTTCAATAAGGGCTTTGTCGGTGAAATCCTCGCCGAATCTTTCGTGGCCGCAACGCTCGCTGTGCTCTTCACCGTAGTCAACAACTGTGACAGTAAGCTGAGCGTACAGTTCGCAGGCTCTGTCCCATGCGCTGGCAGTTCCGCTGACGGTTGCGGCATAGCAGTCAAAGCCTTTGTCGTTTAATTTGTTGAGAAGATTTCCTCCGAAGGTTCCCCAATAAGGGAAAAGGTCATAATAAAAATCATAGTAGCCCCAACCCATAAGTCCGTGAACAAAAACATATGAGTAGTTTGTGTTCCATTCTTCGGGAGTGGGTTCTTCTTTTTCACAAGGGAAAAATAAAGACAAAAGTGACATTATAATTGCTAACGGGAAAGCGACAATTTTAGCCAAATAAAAGCCTCCTAAATCTTCATTTACAGGATTATACAGTTATTTTGCCAAAAGGTCAATAAAAAGCCCACCGAAAGCGGTGGGTTAAATGTGTCTCAAATCAAAAAGCTCTTCCTCGTTGCATTGTGTGGTGAGGGCTTCATAAAAGTCTTTTTCAGGCAAATCAGTATCGTTTTTTGTAAAAGAGGAGTATATTTCACTGACTCCGTCTTCTTCATCATAAGCACAAAAGCAGTCAAGAAGTTCGACTTTTTCTGTTTTAACGGCTTCACCTTTTATGTTGGTGTATTCATCGTTGTTCTGGGCAACAAATCTTTCAGCTTTTTCATAAGCTTCATCAAAGGAGTCGGCATCTGTCAGCAAAATGGAAGTTTCATAAAATTTTCTCTGACCCACGGAGTAAGTGTACAAAACTTTAACGGTATATTTCATTTTACATTCTCCTTTGCAGGGTTAATGGAGGCGATGAGCATTCGGCGGATTGTGCCGCATTGGTTATAAAGCTCAATGGTGTTTTCTTTGATTAAAACATCGGATTTGACAAACAACTCAAGCCAATATTCCGTTTCATAGCACTCTTTTAATGCAATCTGTAACTTGGCAATAAAATCGGGTTTTCCGTGTGCGTAATTAGCTTCACGTATATTTGCACCAATAGATGTTGCGGAACGCTCAAGCTGATTTACTAAAGAATAATGACCTTTGATATTTTCACACAATTTAATGATTTTGACAGCGAAGTCTGTTGAAAGCTCACGAAGTTTCGATTCAGCCATAAATACACCGCCTTTCGATAATCATTATAACACATAAAACAGGAAATGGAAGTGAAATATCCTTCGGATGTGAAATAATGACCTGCGGTCATTGTGAAATATTCGGTGTTCCACCGAATGTGAAATGAAATAAATCTACCCACGCCCGCAGGCATTTCACATTGCGAAGCAATATTTCACGCGCAAAGCGTATTTCACAAATCCCGAAAAGGATTTATTTCACTGAAAAAGCGACGTGTCGAAACACGTCGCTTTTTCTGGCGGAGGACAAGGGATTTGAACCCTCGCGCCGGTTACCCGACCTACTCCCTTAGCAGGGGAGCCTCTTCACCACTTGAGTAATCCTCCATTGGTGAACAAATATTAATATTTTGTTCTTTTGCAAGTAAGACTTCCTAAAAAGGAAG
>JAGBHX010000021.1 GCA_017935265.1 Clostridia bacterium
CTCAAAAACCTTGTCTTTAAGGTTGAGAATAATATCATCGGCAATAACAAGAAGTGAATCCCACACACCTGCTATGTCAAGAGCTTCAATCAAAGCAAGAAGCACGCCTGAAAGCAAATCACTGCCAAGCTCGGGAAGAGCCTGAGAAGCATAGTTTTTAAGAGCGTTCTTGTCGATTTCAACAAGACCGTTGTAAAGCTCGCCGGCAACAGCTGTGCCCTGAAGAGGACAGCACTGGAAGATGATTGTTTCAATATCTGCCGTGCCGTAAAGGCGGATATAAGACATTGTGACAACGCCGCCCATGCTTGAAGCGCGGAAGCGGACTGTGTCGTGCTTTGTGATTTCCTTGATTTCCTGAATATACTGATGAAGAAGCTTTGCATTTTCTACAGGGTCAAGTCTGAAATCGTAGCCGAAATAGTAGCTGTAATCAAGGCCGTGGTCGGCTGAATCGGGGTGGAATTCCTCACAGGTTACGCGGTCACTTGAGTTGCCGTTTTCATCAAGAGCAAGCTCGCCGAAAACAGAATTTACACAACCGACGAGAACGTCACCGAAAGCTTCATAGTTCTTGTCGGCAATAAGCTTAACAGCCGCAGGAACAATGGGAAGAAGGTCGGGAAGAATTTCACCGATTTCGGGGCGGAAGAGAGTGCGCTCATTTTCTGTGCCCTCATCAAGGGTGAGCGTGCCGCTGCCCAAAGCAGCAACGTAAATCAGCGGAGCTTCGCCGCAGTTGCATTTATCGCTTGTTGCAAATGAAGGCAGAACTGCCACAGCCATTAAAACAACAGCGAGAAAAACGGATAATACCTTTTTCATATAAACACCTCGTTTAAAATTGATAGTTTATTTTACCATAACGCCGGCAAGGTTTCATATATACATTTTTGACAAATTTAAGCATTGATTTTTGTTATTGATTTCTGTGGGGAAGTAATTTGATTTTTACTGAAAAAAGGATATAATCAAGGTATAATCTACGCTTCGTAGATAAAATCTACTACACGTGAGTTGAATAATCGCTCTACTTAATGCAGAATAACGGTGACAGAAATAACTCCGAGCATTTTTCGGATGCTTTCAGTCAACAAAACCACAAAGGAGGTATCCGTATGGAAAAGAAGACAATGGGCACATTCCTCTCCGCACTGAGAAAAGCCAACGGAATGACTCAGCAGGAGGTCGCCGACCGTCTGTGCGTTTCTAACAAAACCGTCAGCAAATGGGAGCGAGATGAGGGCTGCCCCGAAATTATGATGCTCCCTGCTATTGCTGAGCTTTATTCAGTTACAGTTGACGAAATTCTGCGCGGTGAAAAAATTACAAACACCCAGCTCGAAGAAGCAAAAAACACCAAAAGCGAAGAGAGGCTCAGATACTTAATTGAAAAAGCCTCATTAAAGCTTACCAACAGCTCGATTATTTCAATCGTTCTCGGTGCTGTTGCACTTGTGCTGGCTTACACCGTCAGCGACATTGTTTATAACTACAATGTTTTATGGGTAGGCTATGTAATCATTCTGCTTCTTATGGCGGCCTCAATCACCCTTTCGCTGATTGCCTTCAATAATTTCTCCTCTGCGCTTCATTATGAAGATGTTATTAACACTCTGGATGTTGAAGAAATAACAAAAAAAGCAATAAGATACATTGCCGTTGTCACATTCCTCAATGTGGTTTCATTGCTCGGACTGTTGCTCAATATTATTTTTGACGGACCGACAATGCTGTTTGCCGCTTTGCCCGCCACAGCAGTTGCAGGAGGATTGGCGGCTTACAAGATCCGTTCGGTGCTTCACAAAAAATATAAAATTGCCGAGCCTGAGCTTTCCCCGGAGCAAAAGCAATACCGCAAAAAACACGTAAAAATAACGTCGGTCATCATTGCGGTTATAATCATTGTATCGGTTGCATTCCCCTTTGTTTCTGTAGCGGTTGAGTCAACTATCCCCTGTGAATTCTGCTTCACTAACGCAGTGGGTTACCAATACCCCAACGAAGAAACGGCAAAAAGTGAATATTATAAGCTCAAAGACTACGTTACAGACTACCGATGCCTTTATTATCTGATTGATGAAGAATACCGCGAGGACACGGAAAAATATGTTTTATATCTTGAAGAGCTGAACTATGTTTTTGATGAGGGAAAAAACGGATATGAATTATCGGCTACCGAGGTGGAACTGAACACCGAAAAGCAGTTTGAATTTGACTCTCACCAAGAAGCACGGGAATTTAAGCAGCAGAATGTTTATAATTCTGATTCTCCTATGGGTGAGCTTCAGAAAAACATAAGCTTTGATGACGAAACACTTACAGTCAGCTATCAGCTAAACAGGGATTATTTCGGTCAAGCGGCTGATATTCTGCCCGTGTTTTTAATCGGCGGTTGTTGCCTATGCATTGTTGTTTTCGGTGTTTCTGTTGCAGTTTATTACAAAAAGAAAAAGCAGATTTAAACATAAAAAAGCACTCCCTCGGGAGTGCTTTAACTTTATTATTATGTTTATGATACTGCGAGTGCTTCGCTGAACTCTGCAAAAAAGCTTTCGGTGTAGAAAATCACTTTGTCTGCAACCGCTTTAAGCTGTGCTTCAAGGTCTGTTTCCTCCTCGGGCTGTTCAGACTCGGCAAAAGCTTCCTTCACCGCGTAATATGAGGGCTTGGGGTTGCCCTCTGCGTCAACAAGACCCCACTTTGTTTCAACGGGGCATTCAGCCTGACCGCAAACGTAGCAGTCACCGCTGTCGTGCCAGCAATAAACGAATGAGCCGATTACAAAATCAAGTGACATAATCTTGGGAATAATATAGCTGAAAAATTCTGCCTGACCTTCGGGAGTGTGAGGGAAGTCGTAAAGACCGAAGCCTGCCTGAAGCTCCGTGTAAAGGTGGTTGGCATATTCGCCGTTGAACATCTGGTCTGCTCTGTATTCGGGAGATTCATCTGCATATTTGTCAAATTCATCTGCCAGATCGGGCGGAAGCTTGGAGATAAAATTATCAATATCTGCGGCGGCTTCAGCTTCATTTGCGTAGCCGTACTGCTGAAGAAGCGCATCCTTTTCAGCTCTTGTTTTCTGCTCACCGAGGCCGATGTAACCGAATTCACAAAGAATGATGGGCTTGCCCGTAACCTTTCTTACAAAGCTGAGAATGGTGATGAACTGGTCTGCATTTTTGAGAAGATTTTCAAAGCAGCCCATATACATATCAACACCCACATAGTCGCAGTATTTGTGATATTCCATCATACCGAAGGGCATTGTAGCAATAGCGAGACCTGCAAGGTTATAGCCGACGAGGATGTCACCCTTAACCTCGTTCATAGCTTCAAGCTGCATACCGACAAAATAATAAGCCTCATCCATTGTCAGCGGATATGTAAAGCGGTCGATACCCATTTCATTTGTGACCTGAAATGCACCCACCAAATCGCCCAAATCTTCAACAAAGAAGCGGGCAATATCCTGAATACCTTCAACAGCCTCGGGCTCTCTGGGGTCAAGACCGTATGCAATATAATCATCGGGATACGGTGTAATTGCCATAATTTTCATTCCGTTGTCGGCAAATTCCTTCATTTCAGCTTTCCAGGAAAGGTAGCTTTTTGAAAGACTGCCGTCTTCGTTATAAGGGAAAGGAATGTCGTCACGAATCCAGCCGATATTTGCCTCATGGAGCAAATCATAATCGGGGTCAGCGTGACAGATGCCTTTAATAAAGCCTCCTGCCTTTTCTTCGGCAACGACAATTTCGTTGTCATAAGGCACAAGAGGGTCGTAGCAAATCATGGTTGCAAAGGGAGTAATAAGCGCAAGAATAAATGCAATTACGGGAGACAAAAACGACATAAGAGCTGACATAACAGCACTCCTTTTTTCTGAATTGATATTCTGATTTTACAATAAAACCGACTTCAAGTCAACAAAAAAGAGGCAAGTTTTTACACTTGCCTCCAAATTAAATTTATTAATAAATACCCTGTGCGAGCATTGCGTCGGCAACCTTGATGAAGCCTGCGATATTTGCACCTGCAACAAGGTCATAGCCGAAGCCGTAATCTGCAGCAGCCTTAGCAGAATTGTCGTGAATGTCTTTCATAATCTGCTTGAGCTTTGCATCAACTTCTTCTGCTGTCCATGAATATCTCATTGAGTTCTGGCTCATTTCGAGAGCTGAAACTGCTACACCGCCTGCGTTAACTGCCTTTGAGGGAGC
>JAGBHX010000022.1 GCA_017935265.1 Clostridia bacterium
GTCGGAATTCCGAGGGCTATGGAATATAAACCTCTGTTCATTCTGTTCTCCTTTCCTTGGTGTTTGGACTTTGCTGAGGACATTCATGTCCTTGGCATGGATGTCCGGATTCGAACCGGCGGATACGGGAGTCAAAGTCCCGTGCCTTACCTCTTGGCGACACCTTCATAAACAAAAAACACGGCCGATTGATTCAGACAATAAGAATTAATCGGTCGCGCGCACGGAAAATCAATTAAAATCAATTGACAGTATATAATTTTAAGCTCGTTAACGTGTAAAATATTTGCATTCGACTGCAAAATCAAAATAACAATCCCCCGGGGCTTTAAGCTCCGAGGGAAATGTTCAAGGAGAATCACGAATAGGGCTGATGCCTCATCCAAAATTCCACGGTATAATTTTAACACGCAGCTATTGAACGGTCAATGCCCAATTAGTGCCCTTACTACATTCTGATGCTGTCAACGCCGAAAATAAGTGCTGCAAGTATCTCTGTTGCGGCATCAACATCTTTATAAACGGTTCTTTTGTCTATGCCTTCTCTTTCGGCAAGTTCTTCAGGTGTGGGTGGGTCATCGTCAATATAGAGAGCCTTAAGCACTCTGCATCTGCGCTCGTTCTCGGGCTTGCCGCTCTTCTGACACCATATCTCATACGTTTCGACCATTGCCGTTATGTGGTTGATTATAATAGCCGTGCGTGCAGCTGAGCTCTGAATTGACTTAACCGTTGTTTCTGCTTTACGGAAATCTTTATCCGACATCATTGCAAGAATATCGAAAACTGAATCCTCGCACTCCTCGGCTGTACTTATAGCACTTTCAGCGTGTGCTTTGAATATGCGGTAATTGCGAATAAGAAGCTTTGTGTTGTGAAGGCGCCTGTCCCGTGACTTTTCCGCCGCATCCTTCTGAAGCTTCGCAAAACGTTTATCAGCTGCCGCAACACCTTCCGAAACAGCAAGTCTGACTATTTCTTCCTGCAAATTCTTTTCCATTCTCTTACTCTCCTTTCTCGGTCCAAGGGAACCCGTAATCATCATCGGGGATATCGGTGTAATCATCATCTGCCGAAATCTCGGTTTTGGGCGCACCTGTCCCTTTGTTGCCGCAAAAACTTATGTTCCCGGCGTTAAGCTCCGTTACCTTGTGCTTTATTCCGCTGCTGTCGGTATAAGAATGTGTCTGAATTCTTCCGTCAAGCGCAATCATCTGACCTTTTGCAAAATTCTTGCACAAAAAATCCGCAGACCGCCTGTAAGCAACACAATCAATAAAATCCGCCTGCCTGTTGCCGCCGCTGTCATAATAATCACGCTGAACGGCAACAGTAAAATGACAAACACTTATCCCGTTCGCCGTCTTTTTAAGCTCCGGAGCAGCCGTCAGCCTGCCTGTTATTACGCCCACGTTTATCATCATATCTCCTGCCTTTCTTTTCGGGTTTGATTTTTACCATTGTGTATTTCTGATAAGCATATCCGAAAGAATCAACGTCCTCGGTTACGCTGTCCGTAACTATGTAATAACCTTTCAGTGCCTTCGGGTTCTTGGTCCAGCTATCTGCCTGAACAATGGATTTTGTTATCTGAGGCTTGCGCAGGTTTCGGCTTGCATTCCAACGCTTGCCGCTTATAACAGCATCCTTGAAGGTCTTGTTTGTTTCTTTCACGAAATAGTGAGCAAGCTTTGAATACTCACCGTTGCTGTAAAGCGGAGTGAAGTGAACACCGCCATGCATCCACATATCACTGATTATGCTTGTGTCAAATTTGTTGATTATGATGTGATGATGAATGTTTGTTGTTTCGTATTCTGTTACGGTAATATATTTAAGCTCCGAGCCTGCCTTCGATATTCCGAACGAAGCTTACGGAGATACTTTTTCAAGAGCTCTGCCGATTCATCCGCCGAAGGTCTTTTTTCATCGGAATAAGTGAGAACAATATGATAGTCACCATCTGCAAAGTTTTCGTTTATAAGCCAGGTCAATTTCTCAACCGCATTATTCTCATTGACTTTCTTCTGCTTCTCGTTGGTCTCATTCTCTTTTTGGGCACGGCTGCCGTTATCCTTCTTTCCGAATCTGGCAGAAAAGTATTTTTTAACCTCTATGGTGTTTCCTGCTTTCACTATTCTTTTGATGTACGGCATATCTCTGCCCTCCTTTGTCCTTGAGATAATAGCTAAACCGAGGTCGCAAAGCGCCCGAGCGGACGCTTGATTTTTGCTGGCCATGTTCAGCTGTCAATGTGCAATATATAATGTAATAAAAGAAATATTCTAAATCGGCAAAATCGGGAGCAGTGTTTTAAGCTCCCGATTTTCATTAAGTTTTTTGTGAGATTTGTTCGTTTTCTGCTGTGATTTTTGTTTGTTCAATGATTTTGTTGTATTCAAAAAAAGCTCTGATAACGTTTACCTGTTCATCAACACTCAGTGCTCTTTGATGAAGCAAAAAGCCTAATGCCGTACCCACGGTGATCTTATCATCGGTCAGAGCATCGTCTTCGTGTATCACCGGAAACTCTGTGTGTGTTCTGACCTGAATCCCCGTGCAATCTGCCCAGGGTTCAATTGTTGCTGCCAAAGCTTCTTTGATACCGATAATGTCATTCTCTGCGCTGTCGAGCAGTTTTGCGGTAATTATCACTTCAATCATTTTAAGCTCCTATATTCGCCTGACTTCTTTGAGTATTACCTCGGCTTCTTCAAGAGTGAAACCACAGTGCACATCACCGGGAACACCGGAGATAACGGCGTTGCCGTAAATCATTTCTTTTTCGCCTATGGGTGCCAGCGCAGAAGCAACTGCGTTAACGGGAAATTGTTTTTTCTTTTTGCCGCCTACAGAGAAAAATACGGTTTCACGTTCAAATGCATCAGTTGCAGTTTTCGCAAGCGGTTCTCTGCCTGTTTTTGAAACAATAATTGAAATTGCTTTTTCCTCGTTATTGAATGATTTTATGTAAGGCTCCTTATGCGGAGGGATAACTATTAAATATCTGTTTGCCATAGTGCTTGTCCTTTCTTAATCGGATTTCTTTTCTTTCGTCTCCTCGGGTGCTGCAACAATCTGTAACAGTACAGGTGCAATATACCAAAACAGAATTGAAGCCTTGCTGAAGATTGTTGCCGCCGCAGTGATGCAGATAAACATAACAATGATGCTGATTTGATGCCAAATAAATCTTACAGTCAAGTTTTTGTCATTATTGAACACTTTCGTAATACCTCCTCCAGGAAATGCACGGTGTTGTGTGGTGCTTTCCACGAAATTTACAATCAGTTTTTGTGCAGCCTCCGCAACATAGCAATGGGATTTTGAAAAGCAGGTGAAATTTATATGCCAGTCGGCTCATCACTCCACCCCTTTCATAAAGTCACTCAAAATCACATCGCAATCGCCTTTGCCGAAGACAACAGAGCTTTGTGAGCTTTGAATTGTTTCAGGTTCCCACATATCACCCTCAAAGCAGGCTTCAGCAAGACACATTGAGGGGTTGGTTTTACTCCGAAACTTACACGTTTCGCATATTTTTTCTGTATTCATTCTTGATTTATTTCTCCTTTTTTTAATTTTAAAATGAAACATTTCTCGTTTTTCATCATTTATTAATAAACGATGAAAGCGAGTGTCACATATTAAAATTCAAGTCAAACCCGTTCTATGTTATAGAACACCGGTTAAAGTAAAAGAATGTGTATGTTACGAAAACGGAGACGTTTATCCGATATGCCCCAGATGCAAATCTACGCTCGACAGGGATTATCAGCGTTACTGTGACCGTTGCGGTCAACATCTCGATTGGAACAATATTGACAACGCAACAATTCACAACTGGCGCAGTTGGAAAGCTCATAATTAAACCTCTGTCATTCTCTGCTGTTCTGCATCAGAAGGCTCCGTGCAGGGCGGCTTAAATTCTTCCAGACGCTTTTTGACTGCACACAAAGCGTCATAAAGTTTGAGAGCTGCATCGTTATCCTCAAGCTTTGAGATTATGCCCTTCATGGCTGCAATGTTTTTCTGAGCTTCTTCAAAATAAAAGGAAAATTTCAACACTTCAGGATTGGCGGAAATTTTAGCATTCTTTTCAACAAGGGCAAGCCTGTCCGCTGCGGCAGTTTTTTCTTTCTCTGCCGATGATATTGCAAGCTTATATTTTGCCTCAAGCTCTGCAAGCTCCTTTTTGGATTTTGCTTCGGCATCGGCTATCGCCTTGTCTTTTTCTTCTTTAGCTTTTTTAAGCTCGGATTTATATTTATCCTCTGCCTCTTTACGGGCATCTTTGACTGCTTTTTCGGTGAGCTTTGCGATTTCCTCGGAAGAAGGCTCCCTGACTGAAACAGGGATAGGCTTTTTATTAATCTCATCAAGCTCATGCTCAAGTCTTCTGATTTCTCTGTCTTTTTCGTTCAAAAGGTTCTTTGTGACGTCAAGTTCTTCTTCAACCGCCATTGAATCATCAGCAAGTTCTTCGAGCTCTTTATTCTTCTCAATAAGCTGTTCTTTTTCGGATGTTAAAAACGTGATCTGCTCTTCTGCCTCGGTCAGCTTTTTTATTGTTTCCTTAAGCTCTCTTACCGACATCTCATCAACGTTGTTGTTTGCAACAAAATCTTCTCTGTCAAAGTAGGAAATCTCAGTAAGAAGCTGCAGCTTTGTTATGCCGAGATTTGCATTCGACTGCAAAAACGTTTCTCCGAGACCTTCAAGCGCCTGAATATAGTTATATGCCTGGCGTTGTTTAAGTCCCACCGCCTTTTCGGCATATTCTTCAAAGGTTTCAAAGCCAAGCTCCATATACAGGTGCTTGTCCCTCATCGTTTTGAGACCTTTTGCAAACTCAACCATAGCCGCTGCGGCAATTTCACCGTTTTTGCGTATTTCAAGATGAAGGTTTATAGCTTCCTGCTGAAGCTCTGTTTTACCTTCAAACAAAACAAGTTCCATATTGATTCTCCTTAAGCTGTTTTTTGATTAATTTTTGCCTTGACCTGGGTGCGGTACCAGGGATATAAAACCTCTTTTTCCCATCGGTCAACAAATGCCCTGACCTTAGGCGGAATACTGTGAGAATATTGCTTGTTCGGGCCGTGCCTTTCGTTGCCGTATCCGTGAAGCTGTAACTCTATTGGCTTTGTTCCAGTACAGTCAACATTCAAAGTGTAGTAGCTTCTTTCAGGTCTACGATAGTGACGAATAAAGAATATAACTTTCTTCTCTGTGTGGTATTTTCCGTAAGAACCGACACAATGACGCAGAGTTGCGCCTTCTTTTTTAAGCTCCGATTCACTTTTAGGAACAACAACACACAATTCACCGTCAGTCCACTGAACCGCTGAAAACATTTCATATATCTGGTCAAATTGAAGTTGAAGTTTTTGGTCTTTGACCTTTTCATTACGTTTAATATCTTCTTCGTGAGCATTCAACAAATTGGGTGGGAATTTTTCTTCATCAGTGAGTTCTCTTGTTATTCCATTCGTTCGATTAAATGCGTCAAGCATATCCCAATGGTCAACAAGATATTGCAAACCTGCACTGCTCTTGAGGTTTTGTTGTTTATCCAAATATCTGATTATTTTTTTGTAATCGGAAGCCTTCAACCTGTTTTCTTCAACAAACTTACAAAACCGTGGCAAAAGCATTCTTTGCCCTCCTGTTATTTGAGCATTAAATTCCATTGCGGTTATTGGCAATCCGAGTTTCTGACTTTCACACCAATCAACAGTATGCTCAAACTTCCAACCGAAGCTTGCAAGTGTTTTGTATTCACCTTTGCTCATACGCAGAATTTCGTGAGGTTTCTTCTTTTTCCAATCAAGAACAGCGAGCTTATCCAAATAATATTGCAAACCTTCATTAATTTTTAGAGTAGCTGTTAAAACGAAATCACTCCACCCTGTCATAATTAGGTTTTCAATGTTCGGATACTTTTTCCAAAGTCTCAAATAATCGTTTGGATATTGTCCGCCTTTTTTGACATATTCAGCAAGTCCGGTTTTCTCTCCACTGGTATCTTTCATTTCCGGTATAACAGAGGACATTATGTGTCCTTTCATTTTGTTCTTCCACGCATCGGAATCAAAATAGATGCAGTCAGTTGGATCAGTAAACCGTGAAGTCTTATACCATTCGTCTGTTATATATGTATGTCCGAACATGCCTGATCTGAAATGCTTGTATGAATAAAGCTTTTTATCAATAATTGCAACTGCACCATAAGGTACAAACGTTATTGTTGATTTCCCTAATCTGTTTATTTCTCTTTTTACAAGCCAACTCATAATAACAGTTTGTTTTTTTATGGTAACTATTTCAGAAACCGCAACTTGATTTATCTTCGATACTGCAAAATGACTTGAGTGAAGAAGCTGAACCTTATCGCCACAATAGGGACAAGTCAACATGTCACCGTCTTCATATTTTACTGTGTAGGCAACTCCGAATTCATCGCTTACTCCTGCATAATGACTTCCGTCCTCGCCCTGAAATATTTCTATCCCCTTTCTGCTCCTCGAATCAGCTTCAAGCCATCCTGTATGGAAATCACCGCCACAGGCAGTACAGGTGCAATGTGCAACTCGTTCTGCTTTAATGCCTGCTTTTGAATCGCTTTCAAGAAGTTCAAAATAGCTTGGATTCACTTTGATTAATTCTGCTTTGAAAATCAAATATTCTTTGCTTAAATGCGTACAAGATGCTTCTTTTTTTAAGTTATATTCACTTTTTTTACTTGGCTTTTCCGGCAAATACTTAACTAATTCTTCTGCTTTCATCACAAGCACCTCACATAAAATCTGCAAGGTCAATTATCCCGTCGGACACATTCTGTTGCTCCTTCGGCTGTTCAGAAGCTTCAGGTGCCGGGGCAAGACCGTAAAAATCACGCAGAATTTTATCTGCGATTTTTGGTGGAACGCAAGCGCCGCCGCCCTTTTTATGCTTGTCTGCAAATTCTTTGATTTTTCTTTCAGCCTTAACAATTGTCATCTCGGGGTTATCAAGGTCATTGAGCAGCAAATCTGCCTGCTCCGGGCAGCTTCGGCATATATCCTTAAGCTGCTCCCCTACCTGATAAACAGGACCGTATTCGTCGTGCCCTACCTGTTGGGCTTCGATTTTTGCTATTACTGTGTTAACCATATTCATTTTCTCCTTGAACAGAAAATTATTTTAATATAAGAACCTTGCGGTTCTTAGGCAAATTCTCACGTGCTCGGTACTTTTCGCAAAAGTGCCCTTCCGGACGGCAGCCACGGGGTTCATCCTCAATAAACGAATAATCGCAGCTGCTTTCACGCCGTGATTCACCGTTATAATATTGGTCATTGTTGCTGTTGCGCCTGTAGTGGCACGTGCGGCAAACAGGCTCAAGCCTGTCCTCAGGCCGTATCTTTTTCCCTGTGCTCATTGTGCTTCTCCATTATTGCCGCAGGCATCAGACCTACGGGTGTTCTTATAATTTTATCAGGCGGCAGAGGACAAAACTTTTCATCCGCCTGTAACGTGTAGAAATTATCCTTCTGCCCTTCATATCGGGCGATAATCACAAGTGCCAGCCGAAGCAGCTCCCACGGGTCCGCACCCGGAGTGATGCTCTTCATCAAATCGCCTGTAAGCCAGCTTGTTTTAACAAGAGAATCCTGCCATGCCTTAACCGTTTCGATATATCGCAGCCGAAGCTCACGCATTTTGAAGAACCAGCGCCTTGCACGGGTTCGCATACCTCGGGCAACGTTCTTGGCGATAACCTTTTCTTTTTCACGGGTTGCGGCAAATTTAAGCTCCTGATAAGCAAATTCATCTTCGGGCGATGCCGTTGAAGGAAGCTTTTCGCCCTTCTCAACCATTTTCACGATTTCGTCAAACCGCTTTTCTGCTTCGAAATCAATCATCTGCACACTCCTTTCCTGAAGGCTTGACTTTTTCAGTCTTACCGTTTAAAATATATTTACAGTTATTTTTCTGTTCCGCCTTTCCGATGGCCGTCGGGAGGCGGATTTTCTTTTTGTGAGGTTTATCTGCCTGCATTGCTCTTGCCTTCTTTTCAGCTATAGCATGAAGACCGTTAAAGCAATCTTCGCAAAGATGTACCTTCACTTTTCTTTTCGAATCTTCGGGTAATACTCCTTCATATTCAAAGTGGCAACCAACATAAAATTCTTTCATTTTTTCTTCATAAGGGTTCGTTATTGTTTTTTTACAACTGTCGCACTGATAGACTTTCATCAATCCTTACTCCTTTTTCATTCGATACGCTCTCAACGCTTCCGCAACATCGTTGTTATAAAAATCTTTCGAAAATATTCTAACAACAAATTTATTGTCAATTTCAAAAACAGCGGTTTGATGCTGTTTGAGAAAATACCAAATAATAAATTTCTTTATAAGTCTTTCAAGCATCAACCCTCACCCTCCTTTTCAACATAGCACCAACTCTGTGGCGGTCTTGACACCTTAAACGGAATCAGATATTTTTCATAACTGCTTTCAGATGAACCGTTATACAATCCGTAAAGCCAATCATCATAGCTTAAAGCACCGTATTTTTGAAACTCACTCAACTCTTTCGGCTCGTCATAGATTATAAGGTTGGTTATGTGCCAACCGTACACATCACCGCCGTTTGAATATTCGTTAATATCAAAATAGGATAATTGGCATTTGTTCAAATATACATAATCTAATTCTTTGCAATATAAATTGTTATCAACAATCTTTAAACGAATATCGTTATTGCAAGTGCCGCAATGTGCTATTCTATCAACTTCATCACACACAAACTCGCCTATGACTTTCTTTCTGCCTTTGCCCTTCAAATAAACATTGAAATTCTCGTTGCCTACCCTGTGATTTCCACTGCTTTCGTATATGTAACACTTAAACGGTGTCGGAAGCTTGGGCTTTGTCTTCCTGACCTCAACGGTCTTTTTGCCCGATGCAATAAGCTCACACCATTTCGGCTGAATGCTGATTAATACTGATTTCATTCCGCATTAACCTCACTTTCAAGAAAATTTACAAACTTTTGAAAACAGCTTTCACACAAATCAATTCTTTGAGGTGCCTCTGTACGGTGTTGACCTACTGCCCATAAATCAATTTTTGCAAATGATATAATGATATCATTTTTAGTGATCATCTCCTGGCTTGTTCCGCACCTGTCACATTTCACTTCTGTTCTTTTCATTCCGCATCACCAACCAGTTCTTTTACGCCGTGAACCAACTTGACCACACCTCTGCATCCTCAAGATGAAACTGATATTCAGGCTTTGATGACGGTTTCTCTGCCCAGGCTACAATCATCTTGCTCTTGCGCAACTGTCTGCGAAGAAACCTCTTGAACCTTGCCCACTGCTTCTGCTCCCAAGCAACAACCTTCGGTTCAATGCAGAACAGAAAAATTAACAGCGTTACTGCAACACTTTCAAGAAACGAAATTAAAATAATGTTCATATGCTTTCCTCACGTCCTTTCAATGCTTCAAATTGTTCGGGGTGTGCGCTGTAATAATCGCTCATTCGGCGTGAGAGGTTTTCACACCATTTATCCCGACAATATTCAACCTGCTCCGGTGTCAGGTCCTCAAACGGTACAGGGTCTTTGTCTCTGTCTAAAATAACGAACATTCTGACCGTCAACGGTCCTCTCTTTGCCATATAACCATCTCCTTCCTTAATTATCTATTCGGAGCTCTCCCCTGCTTTGCCTGTCCCGAGGAATGATGTTTTTTCAGTTGCATTGTGATAAAATTCCTGTGATAGAATGTCTCTGTAAAATATCAGCAAATATTTTTGGAACCGTTCTCGAACAATTCAATATCTTCCGGA
>JAGBHX010000004.1 GCA_017935265.1 Clostridia bacterium
TGAATACGCTTTACCGAAGTTACCCTTTGAGTCAACATAAGGGTGAAGCAGGGCTTCATAGCCTCGTGAAAGACGAACCATTGTGTCATAAATAGCGGCATCACCGTGGGGATTGAGGCGCATTGTCTGACCAACGATATTGGCAGACTTTGTGCGCGGACCCGAAAGTAATCCCATTTTATACATAGTATAAAGCAGCTTACGGTGAGAAGGCTTGAAGCCGTCAATTTCGGGAATTGCACGGGACATAATTACGCTCATTGCGTAAGGCATATAGTTGGTTTCAAGGGTTTGGGTAATAGGCTGCTGAACAACCACACCTGCGCCGAGAATATGAGCATTGGGGTTAAGGCCGTCGTCCTGAACCTTTTTTGTCTGTTTTTTCTTAGCCATTGTTCCGCCCCCTTAGCTTAAATCGGTCATATCAATGTAAAGATGACCGTTGTCTGTGATGTGCTGTTTTCTGCCTGCAAGGTTGTCACCTAAAAGCAGGTCAAAGATTTCGCTTGTGCGCTCGGCATCCTCAGGCTCAACCTTAACAAGGCGTCTTGTCTGCGGATTCATTGTGGTGAGCCACATCATATCCGGGTCATTTTCACCAAGACCCTTTGAACGCTGAATTGTAAACTTCTGATCGCCTATCTCTTCAAGCGCCTGTGCCTTTTCTTTTTCATCATAGGCAAACCACACCTGGTCCTTAGTGTTGATTTCATACAAGGGTGTTTCGGCAATGAAAACCTTGCCCTCCTGAATGAGAGTGGGCATAAGGCGGTAAATCATTGTGAGAATAAGAGTTCTTATCTGGAAGCCGTCAACGTCGGCATCGGTACAGATAATAACCTTGCTCCAGCGAAGCATATCGAGATTAAAGGAAGAAAGATTTTTGCTTGATTTTGATTTAACCTCAACACCACAGCCCAAAACCTTGATTAAGTCAGTGATGATGTCGTTTTTAAAAATCTTTTCGTATTCGCTTTTAAGGCAGTTGAGAATTTTGCCTCGAACGGGAATAACCGCCTGAAATTCGGCATTTCTTGCCTGCTTGCAGGCACCCAGAGCCGAGTCACCCTCCACGATGAAGATTTCTCTGACATCGGTGTCTTTGCTTCTGCAGTCAACAAATTTCTGGATTCTGTTGGTAAAATCCATATTTGTCTGCATAGTCTTTTTAAGGTTCTGGCGTGTTGTTTCAGCCTTGATGCGGCTGCGCATATTGATGAGCACCTGGTCGGCAATTTTGTCGGCCTCGGCTCTGTTTTCGATGAAATAAATTTCAAGCTGATGACGGAAAAACTCTGTCATAGCGTCCTGAATAAATTTGTTGGTGATTGCTTTTTTGGTCTGGTTTTCGTAAGAGGTTTTGGTTGAGAAAGAAGAAATTACGAGAACAAGGCAATCTTCAATATCTTCAAACTTAATTTTGGCATCTGCCTTTGTGTATTTGTTTGAGGTTTTGATGTATGAATCAAGCTGATAAACAAAAGCGTTTCTCACAGCCTTTTCGGGTGCACCGCCGTATTCAAGCCAGCTTGAGTTGTGATAATACTCCTTGAGCTGAGCCTTGTTGGAAAAGCACAAAGAGGCATTGATTTTTACTCTGTAATCCTCCTGGTCGTCACGGTCACGGCCGATACGCTCTGCCTGCCATGTCTGAACGGAGGTGAGAGCATTTTCGTCGGCAATTTCTTTAACATAGTCTGTGATACCGTTTTCATAGCGATATTCATAAGTGTCAAAGCTGTTTTTGCCCGTCTGGTCTTTGAGGATAAAGGTAATGCCTGCATTTACAATTGCCTGACGCTTGATGATGCTCTGATAATATTCAAGAGGAATGGCAATATCGGTGAAGACCTTGAGGTCGGGTTTCCACTTGATTCTTGAGCCTGTATCACGGTGGCGGTATTCTTCTTTAATCATTTTGCCCGAAGGCTTACCTGACTTGAAGTTGAGAAGATATTTAAAGCCGTCACGGTGAATTTCAGCCTCCATATATTCCGAAGCGTACTGAGTGGCACAAAGACCAAGACCGTTGAGGCCCAAAGAAAACTCGTAGCTTCCGCCGGAGTTGGTGTTATACTTGCCGCCCGCATACAGCTCACAAAAAACAAGCTCCCAGTTGAACTTCTTTTCTTTTTCGTTGTAATCAACAGGAATACCGCGTCCGAAGTCCTGAATTTCAACAGAATTATCGGCAAAGCGGGTAACAATAATTTTGTCGCCGTAGCCTTCTCGGGCTTCATCTATGGAGTTTGAAAGAATTTCAAATATTGAATGCTGGCAACCCTCAAGACCGTCTGAACCGAAGATAACCGCAGGGCGTTTTCTTACTCTGTCGGCACCCTTGAGCGACGTTATGGTATCGTTGCCGTAGCTTGCTTTTTTCGGCATAGAAAATATCCTCCGTAAAACCAGATTTTCGCATTATAATTACATTTAATTATACTATATATGTAAATTATTGTCAAGAAAAGCGGCACATAATGTGTTTGCCCTGCTGGCTAAAAGAAAACCGCCGAACATCAGTTTAAGATGCTCAGCGGATTTGATTTTATTCAGAATCAGTTAACTTCGGAATCAATGTATCTTACAAGGTCGCCCAAGGTAACAAGCTTCATAAGCTCTCTGTCGGGAATTTCGATGCCGAAATGCTCTTCGATTTCGCAAATGAGGTCAAAAAGCTCAAATGAGTTAAGACCCATATCTGCTGTGAGGAGTGTATCCTCGCTGAAATCAGGGATTTCATTGCCTGTGAAATTTTCAAAAATCTGCTTCAAATCTTCAATAACGTTCATAATGATTTCCTCTCTTATTTATTATATTTTCTTTTAATTTTGAGCGTGGTGGTCTTTGGAAATTCTTCATCTCTGATGATAATTTCCTGTATTTTTTTATAAGCAGGCATCTGCCTGTTAAAGTCGTTAATCTGTTCACGGATAGTTTCCTTGGCATTAGGATACTTTTCCGTATCAAGGAACATTTCAATGGCAATGGCATCGTCCTTAGCAAAAACAACAGCTTCAACTACGCTGTCGATAGCATCAATAACCTTGCCCTCAAGCTCCTCAGGTGAAACATTCTTACCGTTGGAAAGAATAATCAGATTTTTAATTCGTCCGGTAACAAAGAGGAATCCGTCTTCGTCAACGTAGCCGAGGTCGCCCGTTCTAAACCAACCGTCTTCGGTGAAGGCTTTTGCCGTTTCTTCTTCATCGTCAAAGTAGCCCTTGAAAACATTTGAACCCTTGACCTGAATTTCACCGATTCCGTTTTCATCCTTGTTTTCGATACGGACCTCGTTACATTCAATTATAAGTCCGCAGCTTCCGCGTTTATAATGCTCGGGACGGTTTACACTTACAATCGGGGCACATTCGGTGATGCCGTAGCCGCACATCAGCTTGATTCCCCAATCAAAAATGTCCTCCTCTGCCTTCAGGCTCAAAGGTGCTCCGCCGCAGATGATGATGTCAAACTCGCCGCCCAGGCCTTCATAAACCTCTTTGAAGAGCTTTCTTCTCACGTCAATGCCAAGCTTCAGAAGGAAGTTGGAAATTTTGAGACCCTTTTTCATAATCTCGGCCTTGCCCTTGCTTTCGGCAGTTGCCCAGACCTTTTTATGTATCATTTCAACAGCGGTCGGAACAGCAATCATAACGGTGGTTTTGTCGTTCACCATATCGCGCTGAATGTTGCGCAGACTTGTAATTGCGTGAATTCTGCCGCCGTACATCAAAGCCGCAAGAACGTTGGCTGTGATTGAAAAGGTGTGGTGAAGCGGGAGAAGAAGAGGACCTCTGCCCTCACCTGTTGCATATCGGCAAACACAATAGGCATCGGTTGCGATATTGCCGTGGGTGAGCATTACGCCCTTACTCTTGCCCGTTGTGCCCGATGTGAACACAATGGCGGCCAAATCGTCGGGAGTGACCCTTACATCATCAAAGGAGGTATCGCCCTCTTCAATAAGCTTTGCACCGTCTTCCTTGAGATGGTGAATTTCCTTCATACAGACGTATGTTTCAACACTGGGACAATTCTCTTTAAAATAATCGGCATAGTCTGCAAACGATTTTGAAAAAATTACGCCCTTACAGCCGCAACGGTTTACCAGATCGGCAAGCTCCGCGTAGGAAAGCTCCCTGTCAAGAGGAACCGCCACATTACCCGTATTAGTTACGGCGAAATATGAAACGATCCACTTGTAGCTGTTTTCACCGAGAATTGCTATCTTCTCACCGTTAAATCCCTTTTGCAAAAGGATTGTGCCGAAATTGCGGATTTCATCGTAAAATTCTCTGTAGCTTTTATACTTATCCCCTTGCTTTCCTTTTCTGGGAATACGGAAAGCGTGGTCTGACTCGTACTTATCGGCAACGAATGCAATAACCTCTTTTAATGTTTCCAATTTAGGAAAATCATAAAGCGGATATGGCCTGTTTTTCATTCTTTGTTATTCCCCTATCTTAGTCTTTGCTCTTTCTTCTGCGAGCTTTTTATAAATCTCTTCAACTGCAAGGGATACCTTTGTGCCTGAAAACTCCTCACTGTGAGGGAACACATACCAGGTGTCATCAGCGGTGTTAAGGTCAATGCAGTTTTTATAATCGCCGTAGCGATAATTAAACTCTACGTGGCAAGCATACTGACCTGCAGCGGGAATAACCATTTCAAAGGGCTGGCCGTCATAATCACGGATACCGTTGACCTTGAAGCCGTTGATGTCGTGAACAACCTTACCGTTACCGATACGGATATAACCCTTGGAATTGGGAAGGTCATTTACGTGACATTCACTTTCAAAATAGTATGTGCCGTCGTCAATCTGCTTTCTTACCTGAGTACGCTCCCAATCATACCAATCGGTGGGGAATTTGAACTCAGTTTCGCCCTTGTCAGCCTCAAGCTCGCCGTAATAGTTGAGAGTCCAGCTCTTGCCGCAGGCCTTACAGAAGACCTTGGCACCCTTGGAATCCATTACGTGCTCTTTGCCGCAAGCGGGGCATTGATACAAAATATTGTGAAGTCCCTCTGCACGTTTTTTTCTTTTGAGAGGGATTCTGTTCTCGCTCTGCCAACGGAAGTCATCGTTTGCAAGATGCTCGGTGATTTTTGCGTAAATCTCTTCAATTGAGGCCTTTTTAACCTCTTCACCCGTAAAGATCTGAGTCATTGTTGCCTCTGTGGGGAAAAGGAAACGGTGGCTTGCAATGTTCCAGAAAGGATTGTAGATGTGGTTACCGCTCATTTTGAGTGTAACAACAGGAACACCGAGGAATTTGCAAAGCTGGGCTACCGATTCGGGAATAACCTCAGTCTTTCCGCAAAGGGAATAACGTGCCTCGGCATAAACACCGAACAGGTCGCCGTTCTTGATAACACGGCGGGCCGTTCTTACGAGGCTGAGGTCGTTTGTGTATTTTCTGGTGGGGAAGCCACCGATAATACGAAGAATATATTCTCTGCCGATGAAATCGTCAACCGCAGCAGGGTAAACACCGCCTGCCATATCGGTAACAGAGCTCATAACATAAAAGTCATAAAATGAGTTGTGATTACAGAGCAAAACACAAGGTCCCTGAAGCTTGTCTATATTCACCTTGGTAAATTTAAGCTTATGGTGCATTGCTCTGATTTTTGAATAGCCCCATATAATCGGACGGAGATATTTTCTCTGAACGACGGGTTTTTTATTCATATCAAATCTTTTGGTTGCAGGAGGGCCTGCATAAACATATTTGCTGAGTTTTTTCTTAGCCATAACCTGACTCCCTATTTCTTAAAATATCTCGGTAAGTATACCAAAATATTATTCCGAATTCAACATAAATCCGACACTTTTCGAAAATTGTCACGGGTTATTTACGTCTTGCGGCAAGTCTTGCAGCCTTCTTCTCAGCAGTTACTTTATTAAATATTTCTTCAACCGCAAGCGACATCTTAGTGCCGGAAAAATCAGCGGCATCAGGATAAACAAACCACGTATCATCAAGGGTGTTAAGGCTCACACAATCGCGGTAGTTGCCGAACTTGTGGTTAAACTCAACGTGGCAGGCGTACTGACCGGCGGCAGGAATAACCATTTCAAAGGCTTCGCCGTCATAATCACGCACGCCGTGAAGGCTGAAGCCGTTCATATCGTGAACAAGCCTTCCCTTGCCGATGCGCACAAAGCCCTTGGAGTTGGGCAAGTCATCAACAATAACGTCACTTTCAAAATAATAGTTGCCGCTTTCAATCTCAGCTCTGACCTGTTCACGCTCCCAATCATACCAATCGGTGGGAAATTTGAACTCGGTTTCGCCACTGTCAGCTTCAAGCTCACCGTAATAGTTGAGTGTCCAACGCTTACCGCAGGCTTTGCAGAACACCTGAGCACCCTCTGAATCCATCTGATGCTCCACTCCGCAGGCAGGGCACTGATAAAGAACCTTGTGAAGACCCTCGGCACGCTTTTTATTTTTAAGCTTTTTGCGGTTTTCGCTCTGCCAACGGAAATCATCGTGGGCAAGGTGTACCCTGAGCTTTTCGTTAATTTCTTCAACCGTGGCTTCTTTGATTTCTTCGGGAGTAAAAATCTGAGTCATTGTGGCCTCAACAGGCACCTCAAAGCGGTGGCTTGCAACGTTCCAGAAAGGATTTGCAATGTGGTGACCACACATTTTAAGTGTAACAATGGGCACACCCCAGCGCTTTGCCATCTGACCAACAGAATCGGGAATAACCTCTGTTTTGCCGCAAAGGCAATGGCGCGCCTCAACAAAAATGCACATCATATTGCCCTGCTCAACAATCCTTTTTGTTGAACGGATAAGGCTGATGTCGGTTGTGAATTTTCTTGTGGGCATACAGCCGAGCTTTCTTATAAGCTTTTCGATAAACAAAAACACATTGGGTGCCGCAGCATAGACACCTGTCTGAAAAGCAGTGGCTGAATACATAATAAAATAATCAAGCGGACTGTTATGATTGCAAAAAAGAACGTATGGAGGCTTAACACCTTCCATTCTTACCTTTTTAATTTTGCCTCTGTAAAGAAGCTTGCCCGTAAAAGCAATGAGAGCAAGGATAAGCTTAACATACCAGGTCTGTTTTAATGGCGGCTTCTCCATATCGAGCTTTTCTGTTGCCGGAGGGCCGGAACGAACGTATTTACTTATTTTTTCGTATTTCACCGCAATCGACCTCCTCTTCTCCCGTATTATATCAAAATGAACATCATAATTCAATGCCTGATAGACAAGTGCTGTATAAATGTCGCAAGTAAATGTTGGGAGAAAATCTCCTCACCGCTTAACCGCAACTTCACATTTTCAAAAAAATAACACCGCAACGTTTGCTGCGGTGCTTATGGTGATCCATCGGAGATTCGAACTCCGGACACCTTGATTAAAAGTCAAGTGCTCTGCCGGCTGAGCTAATGGATCATACGCTCTTTTTTGGCGCTCAGTAATAATATAACATTTCAGATATAAAGTCAAGTGTTTTTTGCAAATTTTTTAAATATTTTTTAAAGTTGCAAAAAGCATACATATATATTATAATATTATAGTGGCAAATTGAGGTGATTTTATGAGTGAGCCTATAAGAGTTTTAAATCTTTTCACAATTATGAACCGCGGCGGTGCGGAAACAATGGTTATGAACTATTACCGCAACA
>JAGBHX010000023.1 GCA_017935265.1 Clostridia bacterium
CATTTTTTCCGGGCCGAGAATATCAAGCTCAGCCATTTTGGCAATGAGATATGCCGCCTTTTCGGGAATGGTTGCGCCCATTTTCTTCAATGCCGCAAACACCGACACAGCCACGATTGCAACCATAAGAATAACGTTAATAATCAATTCAACCGACATTTTCTGTTTCCTCCTGTTTTTTCTTTTTAGGTTTCTTGTCTTTATTGATTTTAATTTTAGCCAGGGCAACAATTTCAGTTGTCCAAAACGCGAAAAAAGCTATTGTCAGCGCATCGCTGATGTTCTGCCCTGACATACTAAGAACAATGAACGATGCCGCTGTGTAAAGCGTAACGAACACAACCGCCGCCACTACAAACTTTGTTGATGTTTTCACGGCTTAACACACTTGCCTTTCTTCAGAAGATTGAGGAGCTGTGTGTTCTGCTTCGATTTTCCGAGATAATTCTTCACACCGTTGGCAGTTGCAATTTTCTTTCTGTTGGCGAAAGAGCTGTCAACCTTAACCGCCTTCAGACCGTCCACAAGGCTGATTGACTTGCCCTCGTATTTCGGCAGATATTCCACCTTCGAAGGCAGGGTTTTGAATTTGAGCCCTTTTGCGTTGATAACCTTTGTGAAAGTGGGGTCAAGATAGCAAAGCTGTTCAACCTTGAACGTGCCGCCCGATGCGGTGAGCACCCATTTCTTTTTGTTATTCTGTGTCCAGCCGTTGCCCTTGAGCCTGCCCTTGCCAAGGGAAATGTGAGCGTGCATACCAACACCGCCGTCTGTTCCCTCATAGCAGATAATTTCACCGCGCTGGATTTTCTGACCCTCTTTGAGGCGGCGCAGGTCGCTGTCGTTGGAGTGGGTAATCAGGCCGCAGAGATAATTCTGTGTGCCGTCTGCAAAATCGCACTTGCTTGTGGATTCAAAGAAAACGGTGTTTGTGCCGTTGCCTCCCACGCCGTAAATTCTCTTGATGATGATTTCGTCACAGGGGCAATAGACGGCCTCTCTGCCTGTGTTTTTGCCGCCCTCGTCAATGGGATAATCCTTGGGAGTTCCCGTTGTGTGGGGCTTGTGAGAGGTTGTCCCGGTGGGGAGCTGAGTAATTCGCATATTCATCATCGGATATGTAACGTAGTTTGACATTTTTATTCCTCCTTGTGCTCATGTGGTGATGTTGGTAATTCCATCACCTGTTCGTGTAATTGTGTCATAGTGCCGTTGCCGCCGAGACCGTGATAAGCGCTATATGCTTTATCGTAAGCATCTTTGGCATAAATAGGTACCCATTCCTTTTCATTGTACTTCTCCCCGCTTCTGATAAGCTCAGCGCGAAGAAGTGAAAGCATTCCCTCTTTGAGGCTGTCGTTTTCCTTTTTCTGCTGTCGCACACGGTTAAGAAGAGCCGCTGTGACAAGCCCCAAAAGGAATTCAACAAAATGCTCAATTATGAATTCTTTCACCCTACCACCCCCATCAGGCCGAGGAAGGCGGTCACGGCGGTGGTGATGAGCTGTAACACCTGCTCAGGCGGAACTGCACCCGTCAGGCACAGCGTTGCAACAGCTATGTATAAGTGAATTATGTTAACCATTGGTTTCCTCCTGTTCTGCCTCTTCGGGGATTGGCTCGGGTACGGGCTCGGGGATAACGTCGTAGTTGTCAATCATTTCAGGGCTTTTGAGCCTGAGCACCTTTGATATAATTCCAGTTTTCTTTGATTGGAACACAAAGCCCTCATCGGCTGTGTAGATTTTACCGTTTACTGTGTAATTCATATTAAGCTCCTCCTACAGTCCAGTTTTTATCCTCAGCGATTTGAAGAGCCGCTTGACCCTCTTCGTCTGCCATAAGTGCATCAAACATCGCCTGCGGAATGGTGATTTCCCCTGCGCTTACAATCATTCCGCCGTCGCCTGTGTCCGTTGTGATTGAATGGTCGTAGAGCTTGTTTCGGAACAAATCGATAAACCAGTCTTTGGTGTGGTTCTTGGCGGCTACTGCAATGTTGATTGATGCTTGCCAATCGTTGCACATTGTGAAATTGATTGTTGGTGTGTTATAACACCAATTAGAAGAAATAGACTTTGCTCTATTGCAATTAAGAGTTATAGTTTTATTGTTATAACAAGCAGTATTAGCTATAGTTGTAACGCTGGGTGGAATAACAACATTAACCACATTAAAGAAAGGACACCAATTGGCAGAACTTGGAGATTTAATTGTCTTTAAAGCAGGAACATAATAAGTCAATTCCGGATTTGTTGCTCCATATAAAAAGTTTTGCGCTGTGCTTTCAATTGTTTCCAATTTTGGCATTATTACTTTTTTTAAATTAGGTATCGCATCGTGCCAATTACCCACACTTGTGCAATCACTTTCGACTTCTTCAACTATAGAAGTGAAACCTTGTGAAAAAGTTCTTATTCCAGTTTTGATTAACTTCCTTGTAGCAAGTCCGCTGATTTCAAAATTATAGGCTTTCAATGTCAGCGCATAATTTTTGTAGCTGTCCCCCACCACAGGTGTCTGAGCGATATTCCTCACATCAAGCTCGGTGATATTGAATGTTGGTGTGTCGTTCAGCTGGGGCGGAACTATTAACGGATTACCGGCTTCGGGTTTACCCTCAAACACCCACACGTTGACTACCTCATAGCCGTCACCGTTGTAGGTGTAATCGTGGGTCAGGCGTTCTCCGTTGATATAAAAGCAACCGTTGTTGGGTGCACCTGTGCGGATTGTGTCACCGCTTTTGAGAACAGCCGTAAAACCGACCG
>JAGBHX010000024.1 GCA_017935265.1 Clostridia bacterium
CGCCCCAGGGGAGTTCAGCAGCGTTAGCCATAGCATAGATTTTAAGAGTTTTGCCGTCAACTGTGATTGTGCCTGCTTCGTCATCAGCAGAAACAGTGTGAAGGTTTTCACCGATTGTTCCGCAGTAACCGCCCTGAGCTGTGTCATACTTAAGAAGAGCAGCGAGCATTGAGGGCTTTGTGAGGTCGTTGATAGCAACAACATCATAGCCTTCTGCGCCGAACATCTGACGGAAAGCAAGACGACCGATGCGGCCGAAACCGTTAATAGCAACTTTTACTGACATTTGAATTACCTCCAAATAGTTTATTTAAAATTTTAACCTTACATATTCTATATCTTTTTTAAGATTTTTGCAAGTGAATTTGTTAATTTTTTAACTGCCGAAGGAATATTTTGTTAACTTTTACAAAAAAACCGTCGGGAGCAAAAATTTTGCTACATTATTAACAATATTTTTGCCGTTTTTGTTGAAAAAAATACCGCTTGCAATTATAATATTCCGAAAGGCGGTGAAAAAATGGCAAGAAGAATAGAATATATCATTGGCGAGAATTACCACGGGGAGAGAGTTATACGCTATCTCAGAGGCGAAGCAAAGCTTTCTGCAAAGCTTGTGCGCACCCTCAAAAACTACCCCGACGGAATTACCCTCAATGGTGAGCATATCCGCACAGTCGACATTCTTCACAAGGGCGACGTTCTTGCTGTTAACATTCCCCGCTTTGACGGTGACATTGAGCCTGTTGAAATGGACATTGACATCGTTTATGAAGACGATGACATTGTGGTTATCAACAAAAGCCCATTTCTTGCGATGCACCCCACCCACAACCATCAGGGTGACACCCTTGCCAATGCCTTGGTGCATCATTTGATTAAGCAGGATAAGCCCACGGTTTTCAGAGCAGTTGGCAGACTTGACAAAGGCACGTCGGGGCTTGTGGTGTGCGCTCTCAACAGCTACAGCGCCGACAGAATTTCTTCCTTCAGCGAAAAGGAATATCTTGCGATAGTAAAGGGTAAAACCGACGGCGGAACCGTGGACGCGCCGATTATCCGACCCGACCCGATGAAAACGGTCCGTGCCGTTGGTGAGGGCGGAGCTCAAGCAGTTACTCACTTTAAAAAAATCAATGGTAACGACAAAATGACCCTTGTGCGCGTTACTCCCGAAACGGGGCGCACTCACCAAATAAGGGTACATATGGCTTATGCAGGAATGCCCATTGTAGGCGACAGCCTTTACGGTGAAGACGAAAGAGGGCTCGGGCATCAGCTTCTTCATCGCTCAAAGCTTGCGTTTTGCCACCCGGTTACTAATGAGATGATGACCATCACCGCCACTATGCCGCCTGATATGCAGGCAGTTGCGGATGAAATAGACGAGGAATAATTCGGAATGTGTAATTTTTTAGAATCCCCCAGTCATTTTCTTGCGAAAATGCCAGCCCCCTTTAGGGTATTCCCCTGATAGGGGAAATGTCACGAAGTGACAAAGGGGTGCCCGTTTTCGGAGAAAAAGGGGGCCTGAGAGGTGGAAACCGTGAACCGCAAACACAACCCTAAGCTTACTGAAAATGCAAAAACTCTCAGAAAGAATATGACAAAGGAAGAAAGACATCTCTGGTATGATTTTCTTCGCACCTATCCAGTCAGATTTCTTCGCCAAAAAGTTATTGATAATTATATAGTGGATTTTTATTGCCACGAAGCGAGGTTAATAATTGAGCTTGACGGTTCACAGCATTATGAAGATAAAGGTTTGCTGAAAGATAAAATTAGAACGAAACACTTAGAAGAAAGAAATCTTACAGTTTTACACATACCGAACAGTGAGATAAATTCAAACTTTGACGGCGTATGTGAATATATTGATTTATTTGTAAAAAGCCGACTGTAACCATTGCCCTCCTTGCCTAAAGGAGGGGGGACCGCGAAGCGGTGGGTGGATAAAAATAGTTTTTAACATTAAAGAATAAAATGAAAATCTGACAGGAGAATAATTATGAAATTAAAAAGACTTTTGGCTTTTGTTCTCGCGGTTTTAACAGTTGTGATAATGCCGTTGGAAATCTCGGCGATTGAAACGGTTGACCCACAGGCAGAGTTTGTTGTTTTGCCCGAAAAGGAAAACGAGTTAACTCAGCTTCGTACCCGCAAAAAGGTTGACGGGCTTCGTATGTACGTTGACGAAGAAAACCCGTTGTTTATGATAAGAAACTGTCCCATATATGTGGGCGACCTCAGTGCAAAGGCCTTTGCAGATGCGGCAATCAAAACATATCTTGCGCTGCCTGAGGATGTGCGTAATTTTGCGGTAATTTATATTGACGAAGGCCCCACATATATGACTCCTCAGCAACAGCTTGACTTCTGGGATGAGCTGCTTTACATCTCCGACAAAGAAAACGTTCCCATTGTGTGCCAGTCTGAGTGCTTCTGCACAAACAAGCAGCGCGACCCTTTCACCGTTGAGGAGCTTTCGGGAATTTTTGAACGCCATACATCCTTTATGGGCTTTGTTCAGGTTGAGCTTTCCACCAACGGTGTTACCAATGAAAAGCTGGCTTATGATGAAGTAACCGAAGACAACGGTGTTAACAAAAATATTCTCGCAAGGCTCAAATCCTGCGTTCAGGCGTGCAAAAACAACGGCGGTCTTTTTATCTGGCAGGATATGGAATATATCTATTGGAAAAAGGCAAACTACGTTAACTTTATTCTCCAGGATAAAGAGCTTTACAATCTTCTTAAAAGCTGCACCAAAAACGTTATCATAATGGATAAGCACAACGGTCACGGCAGGCATTTTGCTTCTCAGGCAAATATTATGGGCTGTTGGCTTGACGATGTGTGCGGCAACTGGGGCGTAAACCTTGAAAACTTCCTGTGGTATGAGGAGGGCTTCATTGAATATGACGATATAGGTGTTGCTCCCAACGAGCCCGATTTTGCCTATACCTCCAAATATCCGCCGGCACTTTACGGAATTGATATGATAGCTGACCTTGTGGGCGGTGCAACGGTTTACGCCATTGAAGGCACGTTCAGCCGCGGAGGACTTTATCATTGGGTCAACGGTGAGGTTGTGATGACAGCCACCTTCAATGATGTGCTTTATCCCTTTTATCAGCTTGTTTTGAAGGGTGCCGTTCCCGACAAGGAGCAGGTGAAGGAAAAGATAAAGGTTGCCTACAAAATGACAAGTCCGGTAGCTCACGCTCTGAGCGGTAACGACGCTCACATTCTTCAGGGACTTTACTGCGACAGCTTCAATTTCTTCCACGAAAAATTTGACGTAAAGAGCAACCCCTATAACGACTGCACCAAGGATTGGGTACCGTCAACGGGCAGATACCATATTGTGCCGATTCTTCCCATTCATTCAAAGCCGAAGGATGTTCTGCCCGAGAGCTATATTCTCAACGATTTCAATTACTTCGTTCAGCTTCTTTTCATCAAGCCCATAAAGCAGATGTTTTTCAATTGGAAATATAAAGAAACATATAAGGGCGACGGAGTGCTGTTTGACATCAACGATTATATCTATGTTTTCAACAGCAACGAAAACAAAACAATTAATTCAAATCAGACAGTAAAATATACCTTGCCCGAAAGCGGACTTGAGCTGAGCACAAACTTTGTTGCCCATACCTACGCGATTTTTGATGAGAGCAACGGTGCTGTCAGCATTGATTTGTGCAATCTCCGCCTTGATACCGACGATGTGTGTGCAGGCAAAGAAAGCGAAGATCAGTTTATGCTGGAATTTGCTGCAGGCGGTAAGCGCAGTGACCCCAAAAACTTCAGAGAATCTGTTATTGAACTCAAAGGCTTTGACAGTGAGCCGTCGGTAAAGGCAGAAGGCTCGAACGGTGCAAAGCTCAAAAAAGAGTGGAGCGAGGCCACCAAAACTCTCACAATAACCACCGTGTGCAACGGTGAGGTAAGAATTACAATAGAATAAAATGAAATCAAGACTTGCGCTCAAATATCTGAGTGCAAGTCTGTTTTTGTATAAAAAAGGCCAAAAATATTAAAAAGTGTTTAAAAAAGCCTGATAAAGCCGAAAAATATATAAAAATGTCTGCAAATGTTAAAAGATGTATAAATATGTCGAAGAATGTCGAAAAAGGTTGCAAAACGCCGAGATTTATCGGGAGGCTTCGGAGTGGGTGAGCTTTTCAAGAAGATGAACAAACGGAAGCCAGATGACGGTGCAGAGAACATTGAAAACCGTGTGAACAAAGGCTATTCCCCAGCTGTCTATTTCCATTGTGTCCAGGGAGTCTTTGAAAAACAAAATTTTGAGCAAATAAAAAACCGAGAGCAAAGCAACTGTTCCTCCTACATTGAAATAAAGGTGAATACGGGCTGCAATTTTAGCTGTTTTGCTCGTTCCCACTGACGAAATCAGAGCCGTGACACAGGTGCCGATATTCTGACCCATAATAATAGGAATTGCAGAGCCGAAGGTCACGGCTCCCGTGGCAGAAAGAGCTTGCAGAATACCAACCGAAGCGGAGGAGGACTGTATAATTGCCGTGAGCAGAGTGCCGGCCAGAACACCGAGAACGGGATTGGAAAACACAGTAAGAATGTTGGTGAAGGCAGGAACGTCCTTCAGCCCTGAAACAGAGTCGGACATAGCATCCATACCTGTCATAAGAGTTGCAAAGCCGAGAAGAATAAGCCCGGTGTCCTTGTGCTTGGGGTTCTTTATAAAAAGAAAAAGCACAATGCCGATAACAGCAAGAACAGGCACGAAGGAGGAAGGCTTAAAAAGCTGAATGTACCAGGTATCTCCCGTAAGCCCCGTGAGGCCGAGAATCCACGAGGTTACCGTTGTGCCGATGTTCGCACCCATAATAATTCTTATTGATTGGCGCAGAGTGAGAAGACCCGAATTGACAAGCCCCACCACCATAACCGTGGTTGCCGAGGAGGATTGAATAACAGCGGTGACAATAATTCCGAGAAAAAAACCTTTTGCCGGAGACGAAGTCATTTTTGATAAAATATTACTCAGTTCACCCTCGGCCTTTTTTTCTAAGGCACCGCCCATTAGCTGCATACCGAAAAGAAAAAGCGAAAGACCGCCCAAAAGACTCAGCGTATCAAAAATATCCATAACAACCTCCCGAAAACCGTTCATATTATTCTATGCAGTCAAAGGAGGATAAATGTATAAAAAACACACTCGTAAAGGCTACTTCTCATAAGGATGTTAAAAAAGCAACGGCGGATTTGATAATCTGTCGTTGCTTTTACTGTTCTGCAAATTGGAATTTGTCTTATTGAGATTTATCACAAGTTTTAATTTTCAACCGCTGTACGCAGAATATCGGAACACCTTTTTGTTTAAATAATATCATCAATAATTCCTAAATCCCAGCAAAGTCTGGATAAAACATACTTATCTCTTATATCCTTAGATGCCTTAAAAGTCAATGGTAAAATTTCTTCATCAAGCCCGATTTCAGCCATTGTTTTTGGAAGCCCAACCTTGGTGTACAGTGATTGCAATTCTTCTGTTGAGGGTAA
>JAGBHX010000025.1 GCA_017935265.1 Clostridia bacterium
TGAGCCTATGAGCACCACAAAAAATAAATATGCAATCAGAAAAGCTCCGCCGCCAAAGGTGGAAACACGGGTGGGGAACATCCAGATGTTGCCCATTCCCACCGCCGAGCCTATGCACGAGAGCACAAACCCCCAACGGGAGGAAAAAGAGTCACGTTTTTTATTCACAATATCACTCCTGAAAAAAGCTGCCCGAAACGTTTATGTTTCGGGCTTTTGTCTTATTTATGGAAAAGGCGCTTGTTTTCGTAATACGGTTCACAGCTTATGTTTATGCCCAGTCGTTTGAGAAGCTTTTTGTCCTCATCGCCGATGATTACGGAAAAGTGAGCTTCACAGCCCTTGAGGTTGTCAAGCTGGTCCATAGCGAGCTTGGCGATAGGATTGGTCAGAGCCGAAATTGTAAGGGCAATGAGCACCTCGTCTGTGTGGAGGCGGGGGTTTTTGTGCTTGAGGTAGTTGGTTTTAAGCTCACAGATAGGTTCAAGGACCTCAGCTGCAATCAAGTCGAGGCTGTCGTCAATTGAACCGAAGGCCTTGAGTGCGTTGAGGATAAGGGCGGATGCGGCGCCGAGAGTGTCGGAGGTTTTGCCCGTAACAACTCTGCCGTCAGGCAAAAGGATTGCGCCTGCAGGTGCGCCCGTAGCCTTTGCTTTTTTGAGGGCGGCATCAATTGCGGGGCAGATGTCTGATGTGATGCCTGCCTGATTCATAAGAATTTCAAGCTTTGTAACCTGATTGCCGTCATCCTTGCCGCTGAGACGTTCACAGCAGGCGGTGTAGTAACGGCGGAGAATTTCCATTTTGGAGGCTTCACAGCAGGCCTCGTCGTCAATGATGCAGTTGCCTGCCATATTAACACCCATATCTGTGGGGGAATTGTAGGGAGAAGAGCCCTGAATACGCTGGAAAATTGTGTTGAGCACAGGGAAAATCTCAACGTCGCGGTTGTAGTTGACTGCTGTTTCACCGTAAGCTTCAAGGTGGAAGGGGTCAATCATATTAAGGTCGTTGAGGTCAGCAGTAGCTGCTTCATAAGCCAGGTTTACAGGGTGCTTGAGGGGAAGATTCCATACGGGGAAGGTTTCAAACTTAGCGTAGCCTGATTTGATTCCGCGTTTGTAGTCGTGATAAAGCTGGCTGAGGCAGGTTGCCATTTTTCCGCTTCCGGGGCCGGGAGCGGTGAGAACAACCAGGGAATGAGTGGTTTCAATATAGTCGTTTTTGCCGAGACCTTCATCACTTACAATGTGCTGAACATCTGAGGGATAGCCTGCGATGGGGTAGTGGCAATAGCAACGCACACCCAATGCAGTGAGCCTTTTGAGAAAGGCGTCAACGGCCGTCTGGCCCATATAACGGGTAAGCACAACGCTGCCCACATAAAGACCCATTTCGCGGAAAATGTCAATAAGTCTGAGAACGTCATCTTCATAAGAAATACCGAGGTCGCCGCGGATTTTGTTGTTTTCAATATCTGCAGAGTTTATTGTGATAACAATTTCGGCATCGTCCTTGAGCTGCTGAAGCATACGGATTTTACTGTCAGGCTCAAATCCGGGCAGAACGCGGGAGGCGTGAAAATCGTCAAAGATTTTTCCGCCGAACTCAAGATACAGCTTGCCGCCGAAGTCTGCAATACGCTTGCGGATTTGCTCCGACTGCATAGAAAGATATTTATTGTTGTCAAAACCGATTTTTTTCATCCAAAAGACCTCTTTCAACTTTAACTCCAAATTTAAGTATATCACAAAAAAATGCAAAGTAAAAGATTTATTGATAAAAAAATTAGCATAAAGCAGAAATTTGTGATATTATATCAGTAAGAAAACTTTTTTGGAGACATAAAATGAAAGACAAAACTCTGATTTCGGACTTCACACAAGGAAATATTGCAAAACAGCTGTTCACCTTTGCAACGCCGTTGTTTCTTTCGAGCCTGTTGCAGGTTGTTTACAATATGGTGGATATGGTTGTTGTGGGTCACGTGCTGGGCAAAACAGGCTTGTCTGCGGTCAGCGTTGGCGGAGATGTGTCGAGCTTTCTGACTTTTATTGCAATGGGCTTTTCAAATGCGGGGCAGGTTATAATTTCCCAGTACATAGGTGCAGGCAAAAAGGACCGCCTTGGCAGATTTATTGCAACAATGTTTTCTTTTTTAACCATTGTTGCCGCAACGCTGAGTGTTGCGTGCTTTGTTTTCAGGCGGCAGATTCTTACTTTGATGAATACTCCCGAAGAGGCCTTTTCTGAGGCTCTCGGTTATTCCACCGTGTGTATTGTAGGTATGGTTTTTATTTACGGATACAATATGGTAAGTGCAGTGCTCAGGGGAATGGGCGACTCAAAGCACCCCTTTGTTTTCATCAGTATTGCCGCTGTGCTCAATATTATTCTTGACATTATTTTTGTGAAACACCTGTCAATGGGCTCGGCAGGTGCGGCACTTGCCACGGTAATCAGCCAGGGTGCCAGCTTTGTTAGCTGTTGCGCATTTTTATATAAAAGAAAAGCAGATTTCGGTTTTGATTTCCGCTTGAAATATTTTGTTGATTGGGACGGACGTATGCTCTCGGAGCTTGTAAAGCTTGGTGTGCCAATGGCAATCAAAAGTGCGTCAATTCACTTTTCAAAGCTGTTTGTAAATTCCTGGATAAATTCCTACGGTGTTGAGGTTTCGGCCTTTGCCGGTGTTGCCAACAAGGTCAACAGCATTGCAAATCTGCTTTCAAACTCGCTGAATACAGCAGGCTCGTCAATGGTTGGTCAGAATATCGGTGCAAAGCAGTTTGGCCGTGTGCCGAAAATTATGGCAACGCTGTTTGCTTCGGGGCTTTGCATTTCGGCAGTTATGTCAGTTGTGATTTATCTGTTCCCTGAGCAGGTGTTCGGTCTTTTTACCTCCGACAGGGGTGTTCTCACCGTAGCAATGGAATATCTCCCCGTGGCAACGGTTATGTTTTTCGGCAGTGCCTTCAGAGCACCGATGAATGCTTTGATTAACGGAAGCGGAATACATAAAATCAATTTTGCAACTGCAATTTTTGACGGTATTATAATGAGAATCGGTTTGTCAGTGCTGTTTGGCATTGCATTGAATATGGGCTATATCGGCTTCTGGCTTGGCGATGCACTTGCAGGTTACACACCGTTTTTTATCGGCATTGTATTTTATTTCAGCGGAAAGTGGAAAAACAAGGTCATAAAATAGCAAAAAGGAGTTGTCAGCGACAACTCCTTAAATTTTTATTTTTTTACGCTTCTGAACATCATAAAAGTGCATATTACCGTTGCAACAAATAGAATTGCCTGAACAACGCTGAAAAGCTCCATGCTCAGATGCTGGGCAAGCTGACCGAAGCCAATTGGCAGTAAAAGAATGCTTACGTAAGCCATAGCCATCTGAGTGCCGATAATTGACTGAGAAACCTCCTTGCCGAAGGTTATCGGAGTCAGATGAGTCATATTCGGAAAAACAGGGCCGTTGCCGAAGCCTATGAGAAACATACCTGCAACAGTGGTAGCGGTGCCGTAGGGGATAAACAGAAGCACGACGGCGGCAAAAAGAATTATTTCACCTGCAATGATGAGCTGCTTTGACGAAAATCTGTTTGCAAAAAGACCCGACACAAATCTGCCTAATGCAAGACCCAAAAAGTAAAGGGTGATTAAACCTGCGGCATCGTCGGCGGAGAGACCTTTTGCTTCAACGAGAAAGGAACTTCCCCAAACAAGGCAGATTGACTCAATTCCGCAAGAAGTCATGAAAATTCCTATTGAGGCCCTTGCGGCAGGTATTTTTATAATATCTTTGAACTTCATTACTTTCTGGCCAACATCTTCTTCGGCCTTCTTTTCGCCAATCTTTTTCCATAAAGGGAGAGATGCCACCATAACAACAGCAATAGTAAGCTGAATGAAAAATACATTTCTGTAGCCCTTTTGCCAGTCGTTTGAGCTGCCGAGAGCAAAGGACATCAGAAAAGGACTCAGGGAGACCCCAACACCGTAAAAGCAATGGAGAAAATTCATATGTGTCGCCTTATAATGAAGAGCAACGTAGTTGTTTAACGCCGCATCAACACTTCCGGCGCCAAGGCCTGAGGGAACGGCAAAAAGGCAAAGCCATATAAAGCTTGGCGCAAGCGAAAAGCCCAACAGCGCCACAGCCGTCATCACTGTGCTCACTGCGGCAACTTTTGCGGTGCCGAAGCGGCTGACAACACGGGAGCTGAAAAAGCTGGAGACGATGGTGCCTAAAGAAACTATTGTGGTTACAAAGTTTGCGTATGAAATGGGTAGGTCAAAGTCAGTGTAAATGGCGGGCCAGGCCGCACCAAAAAGCGAATCGGGAATACCGAGACCGATGTATCCCATAAAAATTACAATTAAAAGAACGGTTGCCATGGAAACTCCTTAATTTTATCCGAGAATAGGTTTGTCACAAAATTCAACTTCAGGCTCACCCTTGATGCCGTCAGACTCAAAAACAGTGATGTCATTTTCACCTTTTTTAAGAAGTGAGGCAGGGAGATAAATTGTCTGCTGAGGGCCGATTTCCCAATATCGGCCAAGATTAAAGCCGTTGACAACAACGAAGCCTTTTGTGAAATTGTCAAGCTTAACAAAGGTATCTGCAGGCTCATCGACGAAGAATTTGCCTGAATAAAACACGCTTTTTTCTTCGGGCACCGAGTCAGTGTAAACCACCTTGTCGGTGTTGTCCATAGGCAGAGTGTAAACCTGCCAGTCAAAGTGGATTTTGTCATCAATGAGAAGCCTGCCTGCGATGCCTTTTTTGCGCATCATTTTGCTTCCGAAGTTTGCCCTGCCCATATTTTCGCAAAGAACGGTGAGAATGTCACCTTTTTGGGCAGAAAAATTGAGCTCGAGCTTGTCATCGTTGATATAAACAATGCCGATGAGTGTTTTGTTTATATAAATCTGTGCGCGGTCGCCGATGCTTTCAAAAGAAAGGGTAACGTCGTCATAGTTGCGGTTGAGGGTTGAACGATATGCAATATAGCCGTAGCCCTGAGAATACTTTTCCATGCAAAGGGGCACATCGTAATGAACAGGGGAGGAGAGATTATCAAGGTTATCAAAAATTCCTGCCTGCTTTGTGAGCAACGCTTTGCCGTAGGCTTTTTTTGCTCTGTTTTCAGGAATTTCGGGCAAATCTCCACCTATATGCTTTCTGATAACCTCGCGGATTGCCATATATTTTGGTGTAACATCGCCGCATTCCGAAAGAAGCGCATCATAGTCGTAGCTCGTTACATCGGGAGCAAATTTTTCATAGTGATTTGCACCGCTTGTGAAACCGAAATTTGTGCCGCCGATGAACATATACATATTCACACTGCCGCGAGAGAGCATATCATCCACGCTTTTTGCATAATCCTCTGCGCTTGTGGTGTGGTGCTTTTCATCACCCCAGGCATCAAACCAGCCGTTCCACATTTCCATACACATTTTCGGGCTGTCGGGGAAAAGGCGGTCGTGCGCTTTAAAATTTTCTTCCACACGGCTTCCGAAGTTGAGGGTTGAAAGGCAGCCGTCAATTGAGCCGTCAAGAATATGGTTTTCTTCTGTACCGTCTGAGGTGAAAAGTGGCACATCTATCCCTCTTTTTATGTAGCCTTCTTTGAGATATTGCAGATATTTTTTGTCGTCACCGTAATATCCGTATTCATTTTCACACTGAAGAATAATGATGTTGCCGCCGTTGGTGCAAAGAAGAGGGCGGATTTCATCAAAAAGGCGGTCAAGATAGCGGTCAAAATATTTGATATATGCCTCGTTGGAGCAACGGATTTCAATGCTTTCGTCAGCCTGAATCCACCAGGGAAGTCCGCCGAATTCCCACTCTGCGCAAATGTAGGGGCCTGGACGTACTATTGCCATAAGTCCCTCGTCGCGTGCGGCTTCAATAAATTTAGCAATGTCAAGAATACCGCTGAAATCAAATTCACCCGGGTGCTTTTCGTGTTGATTCCAGGCGCAGTAGGTTTCAACACAGTTGAGACCCATAGCTTTCATTTTTTTAAAAATATCCGACCACGTGTCGGGAAGATTGCGAAAATAGTGAACGGCGCCTGAAATGAGCTTCACGGGCTCGCCGTCTTTTATAAACTGATTTCCCCTGATTTCAAAAGTCATCGTATCCCTCCGAAAGAAAGTATAATTAAATATAGCACAACACAAGCGATAAAACAAGAAAAATCCTGCCCTAAAGAGCAGGATTTAACAATAACAGAAGAAAAAATCCCCCCTCTGTTATTATGTTAGAAATTATAATATATATTTATAACATCTGTCAAGACATAATATTGATGAGGTGGTAAAATGAAAGACAAGCTTATCATAAACAAAAAATCTCTCAAGGGCGAGGACGGCTACAAAACCTTTTCAATCCGTATAAAGGATGAAACGGTAGCGAAGCTTGATGACCTTGCCAAAGAAACCAACCGTTCAAGAAACGAGCTTATCAACATTTTGCTCGATTATGCAATGAACAACTGTGAAGTAAAATAAAATCGGGACTGTTTTACCGTGAAGGTAAGCAGTCCCTTTTGTTATGCGCCGAGCTGAGAATTTAATTTGTCGGTGGATTTTTTTGTAACGGTGTAAACAATCAGCCAGATAATGAGATAGCCTGCCACAAAGCAGCCGGTGAAAATTGCAATGGGAACAGCCTGGCTTTTAAGCCAGCCGTTGAGAAGATAAATCAGAAGATAATCTGCATAAAGCAAAACACCTTGAATTGTTGCGGCGGCAAAAACCGAAAGACGCTCAACCTTGTATATTGATCCCGACCCTGCCACAATAAAGGCAAGAAGTGTAACGGTGAAAATTCCCAGGCAGACCTCTCTGACGCTTAATGAAGTTATGGTGCCGTTTGCACCCAGAATTGCATAAATAATTGCAAGCACAACAGGGCCTCCTGCCGCGGCAATACAGCCTCTTTTTAAAAATTCTTTTATAAACTCTTTCATTTTGAAATAAACCTCCTTTTGATTTCGGCAAAGCACCGCCGAGAAACGTATTCCTTGTGGCCGCTTTTAAAAACGGCATCCACTCCGCCCGAAAATGTTGCGGCAAATCTTTTGATGCGGGAACGGTTGGCAAGGGTGGATTTGTTAATGCGGATAAAATATGATGGCACAATATTTTCTAACTCATATAACCTCTTTTTCAACCGAAGTTGCTCACCGTCACGGGTAACGGCGTAGGTTTTGCCTTCACTAACGGTTATACATTCAATTTCACCAAACTCAAGAAAAACGGTGTCGTCCTCGGTGTATGCCGGGATTTTATTCTCGCCGTTGTATTCAAGAACAAGGGCTTCAATTTTTTCGGTAAGAGAAGACGGATTTCTTACCGTTGCCACAACCTGCTCATCACTTTCTTTATCAATTATTAAACTGAATTTCATACAGCACCTCCTTTGTTTTGATTATATCATCGCAAAAAAATAAAATGTTGTAAATTTGCCTAATCGGCAGTTTACCCTTTGTGAGCGGTAAAAATGCACAGCCGAAGCTGTGCATCAATTATCTGTGTTTCTTTACAAATTCGATAAGCCTGTTCCAGTCAAGTCGGCTGAAATAATGAAGACCTGCGCGTTTGTGATATCCTATACCGCCGTCGGTAAAGACATCGTCAATTTCAGGCAGTTTATCGTCACAGGAGAGTCCTTCAGAAAACGCAGGTGAAGCCGCAACGCAGGCAAGGAACTGTGAATCCGGGTCTGCCCACCAATCCTCAGAGGCACTGCCCACCATAACAAATCTCGGTGCAATTGAAGCTAAAAGATAATGCTGGTCATAGGGCATAGCCTGCTCATTTTTAACATATTTTTTGTAATTTTCGCAAAACCAGAAGGGGAAGCGGAAGACGATGTCCTCAACCGTTTCTCCCCTTGTTCCTCTTGCAAGGGCATCGCCGCTGCAACCCGAATTGTTGGAATATGCAAATTTAAATCGGGTATCGGTTGCGGCACAGTAAAGGGCAGTTTTGCCAAGGCGAGAATGTCCGCAGACAATGGCCGCGTCAAGGTCGAGGCAGTCAAGAGTCTCAGCGTAATCAAGAACCCTCTGAGCCGCCCATGCCCACATTGCAATTTTGCCGGGGGAGTGTGGGCCTCGCTTTCCGTCGGGGAAGAGAATGCCTGCAAGCCCGTCTTTAAAATCAGCGTCGTCGTTGGTTACGTCGTTATAACACAAGGAGAGCACCGCAAAGCCGTTGTCCACAAGCTCTTCCGTTGGCATATAGCGGTCAGGCACGTCGGGACGGAAATTTATGTGAACAAAAAAAGGATGCTTGCCGTCCTTTGTGGGCAGAACGCAGGAAAACGGAAAAGAAAAGTCCTTGCCGTTGATAACGCAGTGAGCCGTTACCCTGTTGATAACCGCCTTGCCTGCGCAGAATTTGGGCACAACCTCTTCCTCACAGGTAAAAGTAACCTGAGTGGGGAGAGGGGGACGAAAGCCGTATTCCTCACGGCAGAGAATATCTACCATTTCTTCGCGGGATTTGAGCTCGGGAAGCCCGCGCTCTTTGAGAAGTTTATCAAGATTTGTGTTCATAACGATACCTCATTTTTTTGATAAATATTTGTTCAATTATAAAAAATGCAACACAGCCGACTCCGTAGCAGATTATGTCAATGAAAGAATAAGATCTGCCCACTATTGTAGATATAAGCACGTTGTTTTCAAATCCCAAAAGCTTCACAACATCGAAATATTGACAAATTTCCACCGCAACCGCGAACAGAAAAACATAAACGGGCAGAAGCTTTGTTTTAACGGGGAAAAAGGCTCTGACAAAAAGGCAAAGTAAAACAGTGACTAAAATATCACCGCCAAACGGACGAATAAAGCTGTCGTTGACAAAAAGGGCAATTAACACCTCAAGAACGAAAACCGCAAAAAATAAAAGGGCATAAACAAGCTTCGGTTTTTTCATTTTCATTCACCTCGCCAAGGAGTTAAAAAAGCTGTTCCTTTATAAAATCAATTGTGTAATGGTCCTTTACAAATTTAAGCCAACCCAAGGGCATTGAAGTTCTTGATTTTGTCCACATTTTTTCATTGCAGAAATTGTAACTGCTTAGCCGATTTCTGATCTCGTTCACATCGCACAGAAACTCGGTGTAGGACTTGTTGTTTTCAGCCAGAGCGACCTTCGAAACAGCGATAATCCTCGGAAAAAGAAGCTCCTCAAGGCGGTTGATGTCACTGATATATTCAGTCCAGATTGGTGCTTCAACACCGACAATATTTTTTTTGCCCTCGTCGGTGAGCCCGGGAATATCGGAGTTGAGCGAATACACACGGTTGAGAGGAGTAATGAGATAATCATAATCAAGATAGCAGTACGAGAAGGGTGAGAGAATTGCTTTGCCGCCGCTGTTGATAAAATCTATACTCGGCTTCTCTTTTTCTTTCCAATATTGAATTATTGCACGCTTGTCGAGGTTAGCTCCTCGTGCCGCCTCGTTCCACACAATGCAATGTCTTCCCTTTGATTCAAGGTAATCTATGAGCCTGTTCATAAAGCAGTTCTGATATTCAGCGTAGCTTTTTACGCCAAGCTCTTTCATTCTTTTTTGGCAGTGGGGGCAATGCTTCCAATGGTGCGAGGGCGCTTCATCGCCGCCGATGTGAAAATATTCACCGGGGAAAATTTCAAGAAATTCATCAATTATCGCAGTAATAACCTCAAAGGTTTTTTCGTTTGCAAGGCAAAGCACATCCTTGAAAATGCCCTGATGAGTTTTGATTTTAACCTTTCTGCCTTCGCAGGAAAGCTCCGGCATTGCCGACAAAAGAGCACTTGTGTGGCCGGGTACATCAAATTCCGGAATAACGTCAAGTCCTTTTTCTGCGCAATAGGCGACAACCTCGCGCATCTCGTCTTTTGAATAAACCCTGCCGTAAGGCTCGTTAATACGGGTTTTACCGAAATCTGAATAAGGGCGCACAGCGGCAACGGTGTTGAGCTCGGGAAAGCTGTCACACTCAAACCGCCAGCCCTGGTCATCGGTCAGATGCCAGTGGAATTTGTTGAAGCCCAGCAATGCAATGGCATCAACAAGCTTTTTGATTTCATCAAGGGATTGCATATGCCGAACGCTGTCCAGCATAAAACCTCTGTATTCAAACATAACCTCACCTCTTGAATAGAGTATATCATAAAACAGCGGGGTTTTCAATGAAGGAAGTATTCGAAAAAGACAGTATTTATCACTTGTGTTCAAAAACCCCAAACGCTTTGCGTTCAGGGCTTAGATTTGAGATAAAATAATTTTTGTAAATCAGTTGCTTACCGATTTTCCGCAATTTCAATATTGTGGTTGCTGTTGCCGTTTACATATTCACCGTTTTCATAAAACGGCTGTGAATTGATATTCACAACGGCATTGGGGGGAACGTGCAAAACGGCCTTCATGTTTTGCGGTAACGTGAGGTTGATAATATAATTTCCGTCGAGCTTTTCATAATCCAGAGTGATTAACCCTTTTACGGAGGGAACGGTGCAGCTCATACGCTCAGACAAAGAATATTGCGGGTCTATTCTGACCTTTTCGTATCCTGCCTCAAGGGGAGTGATGCCTGCAAAATGCTTGCTCATTATAACAAGAGGGCCGCCGCTCCAGGCGTGATTTTTGGTGCCTCGCCAGGAATCCCAGAATTCCCAAAGCGTGGAGTAATCCTCACCCATCATATCCTTGTATCTGTCCTTGATTCTGCTTTTGGCCGCTTCATATTTTTCCATTTTGCAAAGAGCCTCAAGAACATAGTATTCCATATAAGGGCTTGAATTTCGGGTGGAGGTGAGCACGTCTGCTATGGTGTCATACTGCTCTTTTTGAGCCAACCCTGACAGCACCGCAAGAGCATTTGCTCTGTCGTCAGGCTTTCTGACGTCCTTGCTTTTGAAGCCCTGCTGAGTCCAAAGCGTCCGGTAGCCTTTGGCAATTGTATTTTTTCTTTCAGTAATAAATGGTATGTCCTCGTCTTTTTCCAAAAGCTCTGCCATTTTTTCCGTGGCAGAAAGAGCGTAGTAAACCCAGGCGTTTTCTATGGCGGTCATATCTGCCTTTTTGCCCCAATCAGGCCAGTCCCATGAGCCCTCACGGTGAACAACAAGATTGTCTTCGCCCGTTTCCCAAAGCTTCAGGTAATCAAGGGAGGGAGTGTAAACCTTTTGAAGAAAGGCCATATCACCGGTGTATTCATAATAAGTCAGAAAGCCCACAATTCCTGCAAGCTGTTGAACGGGGAGCTCAAAATAATCACCGCTTATAGGCACAACCGTCTGGAGCACCTTTGTGTCATCGGTGTGAGACAGCATTGCCTCAACACCTTTCTGATAAAGCAGATAGGAGTTGCTGTCCATTGAGTACATTGTCATAATCATTTCGCTGGTAACATCGCCCCACCACTGGGCCCTTTCTCTGTCGGGGCAGTCCATAAAATTGTCGCGCATTGTAACGTAAAGAGTGCGCAGGGATTTTTGCCACAGCGAGTTGAGAAATTCATCATCACATCTGAAGTCACCGCAAAATGAGCTGTCGTATCCTGTTTCACGGTATTTCAGAGAAACAACAGTAACACCTCGGGGTATTTTATAAGTAATATGCTCACCGTTAAACCAGCCCAAGGCTTCAAATTCCTGCTCACCTTCTTTGGTTATGTAGGTGGTTGAAACCGCACCGATTAAAGTGTTTTCGGTTGTTATGCGAATTTTTTTGCCTGCAGGCGCAATGATTTTGAGGTAGGGAGTGAGCTGTGCATTGTAGGGAATATCCACGGTGATTTTTTCACCGAAAAGCTTTTTTACGGTATAGTTTTCATAAGTGTCTGAGTTTTCATAGTTTTTAAGGCCGTAGTCCTTCAAAAAAGGAATTCCTCTGGGATAAAGCTTGCCGTAGGCACCCTCACCGCCGACGGCATACTCGGTTGCATTTTCCCAAGCTGAACAATCAAAATCTTCGTTTATCCAATTGTCCGTTTCCTTTCTTGCATCGAAATAGACGCTGTATTCGGGAAGTCTGTAATTAGGAGGATAAAAATGGCTGTCAACAAAGGCGCTGTTTCTTTTTACTTTCCAGCTTTTGTCAGAGACCACGGTGATGCCGTCGCCCGTGGCTTCAAAAAGAAAACCGCCCTGACCGCTGCCGTTATATGAATAACTTGTTTCGTTATCCCAGAACCACACCAAGGCACAAACTCGGTTTTTACCCTCTTTGAGGAAAGGAGCAATGTCTATGCTGTCATAGTAGCCGCTGTTTTCATCTGGGCCGCGCTTCACGTTTCCTTCAAAAACAACGGTTTTTCCGTTTATATAAAGCCAATATTTTGAGTCAGCGGATATGTGAGCAACAAGCTCTTGGGGAATTTCTTTGAGTGTTACGTCTTTTGCAAAGCACATCCAGACGTTTTCTTCCGTCAGATTTTCCTTGTCCCAAATCCATTTGGCGGACCAATCTGTTTTCTCTTCGGTGGAAATTACGCTGTATTCGGGAATGGTGTTTGGAATTTCGTAATCATTTGTAAAGGGTATCAATGCCGAATCTCCGAACGAAAAAATCGAAGAAACAAAGGCGGCAGCTATTGCAAGATAAGAAATAAGTGTTTGTAAAATCCTCATAAAATACCTCCTTTGTTCAATTATATCATACCTACATCAAAAAACAAGACACAGTGCTCAGGTTGATTTGTTTGTCAGCTATGTGGTATAATTGCTCTGATAAATAAGAATTTGTCTGTGAAAAGCCGATAAATAGGCGGATGTTAATATGCGTTGCTTGTGGCAACGGCTCTTTTGAATATATAATTGAGCCATCAAAACAAGGAGGCATAGATTATGCTTAATGAAAACATCAAAAGAATTAGAAAGTCAAAAGGGCTATCGCAAGAAGAACTTGCAATTAAACTGAA
>JAGBHX010000026.1 GCA_017935265.1 Clostridia bacterium
CCTGCAAAACCATCACCGTAAGGAACAACTGCAGAGTTGAATATGCTGTTTGCCATATAGAGATTATCTCTTGTTATAATGGGATTTCCGTCGTATCTCCACACCGGGTATCTGTAGCCCTCGGGTTTATCCTGCCAAGGGATATTTGGTATTTTTGCACCGATAATCTTTGCCATAATCGTTCTCCTTATCTTGCTTTATACAGCATAATCACAGCCTTGGGGGTTTCTGTGATTGTGAGATTTATTCCGTGTTTCATAAGGTCCTCACCTGTTAACTCATACTTGGTTTCAGGCTTGTCGTAATCGTAAACTTCATAAACGGTTTTACTTTCAAGACCGTTAAGAACAAGGTGATATGTATTGTTTTCAACATTTTCACGCTTATAAACAATAGCCATACCCTCTTTACCGTCGGTATCAAACTGCATTGCGTGATATTTTTCGGTATCAAGTCCGCCGAAGGTCAAAGGATAATAATTGCCAACCATATAAGGTCTTATATCAAAATATGTAAGCTGCTGTGAACAGGAAATAATGTTTGTACGGTCAGCATATTCGTTATAAATATAAGCACAGGTTCCGTTATAGGGATACCAGAAAGAAAGTCCGAAGGTCTGTGCCTGAGTTGCCTGAAGGATATCGGGATTTGAGTTGCCTTCACCGTCCATACAGTTGTAGTCACTTCTCCAGAGCGGAATGCTTCGTCTTGCCATTTCAATGTCAAGACGCTTGCCGCCCGAAGCACAGTTATCAATAATGAGTCCGGGGATTTCTTCAACAAGAGTATCAAAGAAACGGTAGAGATTGGTTACATAATGATTTTCGGTTATACCTTTTCTTTCATCCGCCCACTGCTTATCAGCCTGTTCCCAAAACGGAAGAAGAACGTAGTTATGGTCATTTCTTAAGCATTTAACGCCGTTGAAGCGCAATGAATCAAGCATATATTCCGTAATATATTCAAGACAGTCTTCATTTGCAAAGTTAACGTAATTTGTGGATTCATTTTCTTCATTTATAATCATCCAGCCTTCATTGTTAACACAGGCGTTATAAACCTCTGAGTCTTTGCAGCAACGCTCAATTTCGTACCAGAGAAGGAGCCCCATTCCCTTTTCTTCAAGTGCTTTTGATATTTCACCAAATCCGTTGGGGAATCTTGCAGGGTCGGCGTACCAGTTGCCGAGGTTGTTAGCCCAGTTGTTGTCATTCATCGGATACCAGCCTGCATCAACCCACCCATAATCAAGAGATGCTGCACGGTCATCAGGGATATCTTTAATACCCTGAATCACCTTTTCTTCGGTTGTTCCGGGTACTTCAACGCCGATACCTGTGGTTGTAACCTGCTTTGTGCCTTCGGGAGCAACACAATCAACTGCGTGCTTTCTGTAGGTGTTGAAGCCCTTGAGAGCATTGTCAGCTTTATAGAAGGTTAAAGAAATCAAGGGTGAGCGAACCTCTTCACCCGGAAGCAGATAGCCTTTGAGGTTTTCCTGCTTCGCTTCAACCTTTGTGCCGCCGATAGTCTGTGCAAGCGAGGTGTACCACTGGCCTGACCAGCCCACTGCAAGAACAGCACCGCCGTCTTTACCCAAAAGGTTAAAATACGGCAAAAAGGACTCAGATCTGCCGCCGTTGGCAGTAAACACCATTGGCAACAAAGCAAGCTTTGATTTCATTGTTTCAAAATCGTCTGCTTCTGCAAAAGAGCCCTGTGAACAATAAACCTCTGTTTTTCCTCCTGTGGGGATAACAGCATCCATAGCATAAAGCTTTGAAACAACCGGTGAATTTTCATCACCGCTGTTTTTAATATACACAGTCCAATCGCAGGTTGCAGTTTCTTCATAAATAGTTGCTTCAACCGTAACAACAATTGGGCTCTTTTTATGTGCAACGGTGATATACGTGGTTTTTCCGCCACGGTAAACAGCACCCGCTTCACTCTCAGCATCAATTGTAAAATCCCAGTCGTCAATGTTTCTTCTGAAATCTCTGCCGCCAACTTTGAAAGTATAAGCAGGGTTTTCCGTAGTGAGAATGTTTTCTTCATACCACTCACGGCAAAAATCCTTATCCTGCTGTGAAACAGCGTTTTCGTCAGCACAAAGCGGTTCAAAGCTTATTTCTGACGTTGAGCTGATGTCAACAGCGGCTCTGTCAACCAACACTTTGAAATTAGAATCAGGCACAGCAAAGGATGAAACAATAAAAAGCAATGCCTGAATAAGAGCAATAATTGAACGCATAAAATACCTCCTGATAGTTTATAAAAAAATTCTATCATATCTTTAAACAGTTTTCAATACTGAAAAGCGCAGGAATAACCAATATATATTTAAAAGCCCCGGTCAAAACCAAGGCTTTTAGAATCAATAGATTTTTTCTGAAGTAAATGAGATTTCATATGTGCCGTAAATCCAGCATCCGTATGAATCTTTGATATACAGCGGAACCGAAACCTTATTGCGGCCGTCTTTAACTTCAACATCAGTAAGGTCAATTCTCGCCTTAATAGTGTCAGAGTTAAG
>JAGBHX010000027.1 GCA_017935265.1 Clostridia bacterium
AAGGAAGACACACTCATCACAATTCAGATTGACCAGATGCTTGCTGAAAAATTCGGTATGGAATACGTTGCAAGCGACGGAACAAAGAAAAACCCCTACATCATTCACAGAACATCAATCGGCTGTTACGAGAGAACACTTGCGTTGCTTATTGAAAAATATGCAGGTGCATTCCCCGTATGGCTTGCTCCCGTTCAGGTTAAGCTTCTTCCCATTGCTGACAGACATCACGACTATGCCTATGAAATTGCCGCAAAGCTTGAAAAAGCAGGCATCCGCTGTGAGGTTGACACAAGAAGCGAAAAGACAGGCTACAAAATCCGTGAAGCTCAGCTTGAAAAGGTTCCTTATATGCTCCTTATGGGTGACAAGGATATTGAAGCAGGCTCAGTATCAGTTCGTAAACGCGGCGAGGGTGACATCGGCGCAGTGAGCGTTGACGAGTTCCTCAAAACAATCCTCGAAGACGTTGAAACAAAAGTCATCTGGTAAAATAATGAAGGCATCTCCTCGGAGGTGCCTTTTTATTGAGGTGGTATTATGAAATACAAAGCAATATTCTTTGACCGCGACGGAACCTTAACATATTTCACAACTGAAAAAGAAGAATGGCGAGATAAGCAAATAAGCAGTTGGAGCGGCAAGCCGTTTGAACTTGATTACGATAAAATGATGTCGCTGTTTCACATCGCAAGTGAAGGCAGAAAGCCTTGGTACAAAACACTCCAAGATGAACGAGAGTTTTTCAAGAGATACTATTATCATTTGCTTATCGGTGAAGGTGTTACAGAAGATGTTGAAAATAAGGCTGAATTGCTTCTGAATGAGCTTTGGTGCAACGGTGACAGAGCTTTGTACCCCGAAACAGTAGGGGTACTTGAATATTTTAAAAGTCAAGGCTATAAAATGGGCGTTATCAGCGATACATCACCGTCACTTGAATACACATTGCAACAGCTCGGTATAGCGAAGTATTTTACTTCATTTACAGCAAGCTCCTTGGTCGGTGCAGGGAAACCAAGTCCGATTATTTTCAATTCCGCACTCAAGGCACAAGGTGTAACTGCCGCAGAAAGCATATTTGTTGACGACTGCAAAGAGGAAGCTGATGGCGCAAGAGAACAAGGATTTACATCCTTTTACCTTGACCGAAGCGGTGAAATTAACGACGAATGGACAATACATAATTTGAAACATCTGGTTGATTTTGTTGAAGAAGTGAATCAATGAGCAACCATGGCTTTTGACAATGGAAAATGGAAGCCATCGTTTTTAATTATAAAGACAAAAAAGTAGCAGAGGTGGATTATTATGCAAAACGCAATAAAACAAATCAGCTTTAGAAAAATGGATAATAATGAATTTCGTGTATATTCAAAATGGTCTGTAAAGGCTTACGCGGAACACCTGATAAAATCGGGCGATGAGAGATTTATGTGGAAAGCAAAAAAAGAGGCAAAGGCGGAGTTTAATGATATTTTCCCTGAAGGTGCTGACTCTGCCGATAACTACCTCTATGTTGTTGTGAATGAAAAGGGTGAAAAAATCGGCGTTATCGGGTATCAGAAAAGTCCTTTTGAGGAAAATGCCGCATTTGTAACCGAGAATGTTATCAAAGAGGAATACAGAGGAAAAGGTTACGGAAAAAGCGCATTTATAAATCTTCAGGAAGATGCCCGCGAAAAAGGGTTTTCAAAGATGGTTCTCAATGTTTTTAAACATACACCCATATCATACGCAATGTACGAAAAAAACGGATTTAAAGTAATTGAAGATTACGGCGGAAGCGTCATTATGGAAAAAGTATTTAATTGTGTTGAGGAACGAAAATGAAAAACAATAGTTTGATTTGGACTTTTGATACGGTTGTAGATACCTATGAAAAACTACGACCCGGATATGTTGATGAGTTGTATCAGACTATCTTTGATTATACACCAATCAACAATAAAAGCCGTGTTGTTGAAATCGGTATTGGCGGCGGGCAGGCAACATTGCCGTTTTTAAAAACAGGTTGCGAACTCACTGCAGTTGATTACGGTGAAAACTTCTGCGAACTTTGCTGTGAAAAATTCAAAGAATATCCTAACTTTTCAGCAGTTTCAGGAAAATTTGAGGATATTAAATTTGATGATAACGAATACGATTTGATTTATTCAGCTTCTGCGTTTCATTGGATACCCGAAGAATTGGGTTATAAAAAGGTTTATGATATGCTCAAAAGCGGCGGTGTTTTTGCCCGATTTGCAAATCATCCGTACCGTGATAAATGCAACCCTGCGTTATCAAAAGAAATAGACCAAATCTATGCAGAATACTATTACAGATACCATAACAAGAAACCGGAAACGCCAGTTGAATATTCTGAAACTCAGGCTCAAAACAGAGCATTGATTGCAGAGAAATACGGCTTTACGGATATTCAGTATAAGTTATTTTATCGAACACGCACATTCACCGCAAAAGAATATAAAATGCTACTCGGTACATATTCAGACCATATCGCTATTGAAGAAAATATGCGAAATAAATTCTTTGCAAAAATAGAAGATGCGATTAACCGTCTTGGCGGAGAGATTACCATTTATGATACGATTGATTTGCAGTTGGCGAGGAAAAAATAAGCTGACGGCAACAATTTGTAGGGTATGGCGTCCTCGACATACCGTTTTGCGTAGCAAAAGACGGAGGAAAATCATTCTATGTTGTTTATTGATTTTTCTTGTGATTTATGGTAGAATTTTTCAAAGGGAGGGGTTTTTATGAAAAAGATTTTATCCGTATTTTTGTGTATTGTTTTAATCGCAAGTGCAACAGTTCCTGCTTTTGCGGTTGAAGAAAAATATCCGTTTATCTACGTTCACGGTATGGGTGCATGGGGCGAGGGCAATCCCGTTGAAAACATCGTTCCCAACTGGTGCGATGCTGACGGCAACGACATTATCCCGATGCTCAACGAAAGAGGTTATGAGGTTTACAACCCCGCTGTCGGTATTCTCAGCAGTGCGTGGGACAGAGCCTGCGAGCTTTATGCCGCTTTGACAGGTACCGTTACCGACTACGGTGAGGCCCATTCTGCCGCCGCAGGTCACGACCGCTACGGCAGAGATTACACAGGCAAGGCAATTATGGGTGAGCCATGGGATATGAAAAGCCCGATCAACCTTTTAGGCCACTCTTTCGGCGGTGAAACAGTCAGAATGCTGGCTTCACTTCTTGCTCACGGTGATGAAAGTGAAAGAGAAGTCTCAGGCGACGATTGCTCACCTCTTTTCAAGGGCGGCCACAGCAAGGCTGTTCACGCAGTTATTACGCTTTCCTCTCCCCATAACGGCTCTCAGGTTGCCAACACTCTTTATGACCCCGTCTGGCCCGTTGTGCTGATTATTGCAATGATGAACGTTCTTGGCGCAATTAACAGAATTGTTCCCATTTATGAGCCTCTTATGGAGCAATGGGGAATTTCGGGCGAGGGTATGACCTTCAACCCCTACAACTGGCTTAAAATTGCTCAGAGCACCGATAACTGCGGCTATGAGCTCACCCTCAGAGGTGCGGCCGAACTCAACGAGCAGATTAAAATGAACCCCGATGCATATTACTATTCATACACCTCTCTTTGCTCGGGAACTCCCGAATTTGAGGGCGTTGAGCCTGATTTCAGCATCTTTATTTTTGATCTTTCCTGCAGCGATATTTTAGACTCAGAGGGTGAAATTATTGACGGCATTGAAATGAAGGACGGCTGGATTGCCAACGACGGCATTGTGCCGCTTATCAGTGCACTTTATCCCTTTGACGACCCTCACGCTGATTTTGAAGAGAGCCAAAAAATCGAAAAAGGCAAATGGTACGTTATGCCCACTCTTATGGGCACAGACCATTACGATTTCAGCCGCGGAACAGACATTGAAGGCGGTTATATTGAATTTTATATGAATATGATGGATATGGTCAACGCCAACGGCGGAAAGTGATTTTTAACGGAGTGTGTTCCGCAGACCGTTTTCTGACTGCTCTGAAAGCAAAGCTAAATAAAACAAAGGTCCGTTTCTTTGAAGAAGCGGGCTTTTTGCATATATGTGGTAATGCTGTGAATATTATATATAATAGCCTTATTTTTCAAAAATCGGTTGACCTTGCGGCAAATTTATTATAAAATAAAATGATTGAAAAAATAATGTTAAGGAGTGATGACGGCTGGATAACAAGAAAAAAAGACATATTAAACGAAATCTGTTAAATATCGCTGCCGTTATCTTCCTGATAATAGATATTGCTCTTGTAGCGTTGCTCGTTTTGTCAACGGACGAAAGGGTGCAGTATTGGTGGCAGACGTATCAGTCCTATCTTGAGATTGTTCAGCAAAGAGTTGAAAATATGGGAAGCGAGGCCTACCTTATTTTTACGCTGATGTTCCTGTTTTCCTTCAAGGCTTTCATTCCCATATATCCCATTTCCCTTGTTTGCGCGGCAACAGGTGCGGTTTTTCCGTTTTATTTTGCTCTGCCTGTCAACATCATCGGCATGGGTCTTCACTACGCGCTTAAGTATTGGTGGGGCAAGCGCATAGGCCCCGGCGGAGTTAACGTTATTCTCAAGCGCAACGAAACCTTGCGCATCATTATGCGGCAGGACGGTCGGGGAAATCCGTGGCTGCTTGTGATTTTCAGGCTGCTGCCTTGTTTTCCGGTTAACCCCGTAAGCCAGCTTTACGGCTCAATGGGCTTCAATTTCTGGAAATATCTGGGGCTTTCACTTGCAGGTAATATGCCCTTGCTGATTTCATACACGGTTGTGGGCCGTCACGTTTACAATCCGTTTTCAGCCGGATTCCTGGTGCCTCTCATCATCATTGCATCATTGTCGGCTGCCGCGTTTTATCTTGCAGGCATTGTTCTTTACTACAAAAAGAAAAAGAGGAGAAATAAAAATGTCAGACATCAAAATCTTAAAAACCAGTCTTATTAACGGCGAGCTTGATGAAGCTCTGCTCAAAGTATATACACCCGATTCACTTGCTTTTCAGAAAGAAAGACATCTCAAGGTTTTTGACACCTTTGAAGAGCTTTACGGTGACACTCAGGATGTTGCAATGTTCAGCGCACCCGGCAGAACCGAAGTGGGCGGTAACCATACCGACCACAACCACGGCAAGGTTCTTGCCGCCGCAATCAACCTTGATACAATCGCTCTTGCAGGCAAAAGAGACGATATGGTTATCTGCGAAAAATCTGCCAACCATTCAATGAACAAGGTTGATGTTTCTGACCTTTCGGTAAAGCCTGAGGAGTTCGGCAAATCAGCCGCTCTTATCCGCGGTATGTGTGCAGGCTTTAAGGAATACGGCTACAACATCGGCGGCTTCAATGCAACAGGTGTAACTCAGGTGCTTTCAGGCTCCGGTCTTTCATCATCTGCCGCTTTTGAAGTGCTCATCGGTGCAATTCTCAACGGACTTTATAACGGCAACAAGGTTTCAGCTGTTGACATTGCAAAAATTGCACAGTATGCAGAAAACAAATATTTCAACAAGCCCAGCGGACTTATGGACCAGATGGCAAGCTCTGTAGGCGGATTTATTTCCATTGATTTTGAAGATACGAAAAATCCTGTTATCACAAAAATCGACTTCGATTTCGGCGCAACAGGTCACTCTCTTTGTATTGTTGACACAAAGGGCAGCCACGCTGACCTCACAGACGAATATGCCGCAGTCCGCGGTGAAATGGAGGCCGCTGCAGCCTGCTTTGGCAAGAGCGTTCTTCGTGAGGTTGATGAAAATGAATTTTATAAGAATATTACTCTTGTCCGCGAAAAAGCTAACGATAGAGCTGTTCTTCGCGCAACACATTTCTACAACGAAAACCGCAGAGTAGAGGAGCTGAAAGCTGCTCTCTCTCAGGGCGATTTTGAAGCCTTCAAGGCGGTTATCACCGAAAGCGGTCATTCTTCATTTATGTTTAATCAGAACGTTTTCGCAGCATGTCAGACTTCTGCTCAGCCCGTTTCTGTTGCACTTTCAATTTGTGAAAGAGTGCTCAAGGGTAAGGGTGCGTGGCGTGTTCACGGCGGCGGATTTGCAGGCACAATTCAGGCTTTTATTCCCGATTGCGCTCTTGAAGAGTTCAAATCAGCCATGCAGGCTGTTTTTGGTGACGATGCTTGCTACATTCTCAAAATCCGTAACTACGGCGGAATAGAACTTTATTGATACATAACAGCAGACACCGCCAACCAAGGCGGTTGTTTGTTTTAGAAGGTATATTTATGAATATTAAAAACACTTTAATTGAATTAGCCAAAGCTTCTTCTGCACCGGGGCAGGAGTATTCTGTTGCTCCCCTTGCAGAAAAGATGCTTTCGGAATATATGCCCGTCAGCACCGATAACCTCGGAAACGTGGTGGGTCACAAGGAGGGCGAGGGCAAACACATTTTGCTTGATGCGCACCTTGACTCAATCGGTATGGTTGTTACTGCTGTTGAAGAAAACGGATTTTTGCGTGTGGATAAATGCGGAGGAATTGACATCCGCACAATTGCCGCACAGGATGTAATTGTTCACGGCAGAGAGGATTTGTTCGGCGTTGTGACTTCTATTCCGCCCCACCTTTCAAAGGGTGACGAAAAGAAAGCCGCAGGCTTTGATGAAATTATGATTGACACGGGCATTGACGGCGACAGGATTTTTTCTCTCGTTGCTCCGGGTGACCGCGTGACTTTAAAGGCACAGTATGGCGAAATGGCAAACGGCACATTGTCGGGTGCATATTTCGACAACAAGGCAGGTGTCTGCGCTGTGCTGCGTTGCCTCGAAATTCTGAAAGAAGCGGATTGCAAAAACGAAATCACTGTTCTCTTTTCCGCTCAGGAGGAGGCAGGTCTTGTTGGCGCAAGGGTAGGGGGATTTAACTGCAATGCCGACGAGTGTATCTGCGTTGATGTGAGCTTTGCCAAAACAAATGCCACACCCAAAAGCATCACTTCTTCTCTCGGTGAGGGTACAATGATTGGCTTTGCACCCGTTCTCAGCTATGAAATGAGCCGCAATCTTGAGACTCTTGCAAAAGAAAACAATATTCCGTATCAGCTTGAAGTTATGTCATCTTCAACTGGCACAAATGCCGACGTTATTGCGGTTTCTGCCCACGGCAAAAAGACCGCCTTGCTGTCATTCCCTCTTAAAAATATGCACACGGCGGTTGAAGTGATTGACCCTGTGGATATTGAATACACCGCACAGCTTATGGCAAAATATATTCTCACCTACGGAGGTGCCGACAATGCTTGATTTAATTAAAAATCTCTGCTCCCTTGACGGTACTTCGGGCAGAGAAGCCGATGTGAGAAATTATATAATCAGTCAGATTAAGGACTATGCAACCGACATAACCGTTGACCCGCTGGGTAATCTGATTGTTTTCAAAAAAGGCGCAAAGAAGGCTAACAAAAAAGTGCTTCTCGATGCTCATATGGACGAGGTGGGCTTTGTAATCACCTCAATCAATTCCGACGGCTCGCTCAACTTTGAATGTGTGGGCGGAATAAGCACCTCAGTGATGCTGGGCAGACCCGTAACCGTTGGTGAAAACAAAATTGACGGTGTTATAGGTGTTGTGCCTGTGCACCTTCTTCCTGCCGACAAAAAGGCCGAGCTTCCCGATGTGAAAAGCCTTGTGATTGATATAGGCGCAAGGTCAAGGGAAGAGGCCGAGACCCTTGTTAAGGCAGGGGATATGGCTTGCTTTAAGTCTGAATTTGTTATCTACGGTGACGGATATATCAAGGCAAAAGCTCTTGACGACAGAGCAGGCTGTGCGATTCTTGTTGATATGATAAAGTCCGATTTGCCCGTGGATTTGTATTTCAGCTTTTCCGTTGGTGAAGAGGTGGGTGCAGGTATGGCAGGCACAGCCGTGCATACCGTTGACCCCGATTATGCAATTGTTGTTGAAACCACAACTGCCGCGGATTTGGCAGGAGTGGAGGAGCATAAAACTGTGTGCCGTCTCGGCAAGGGCGGTGTTGTTTCCTTTATGGACAGGCGAACAGTTTATGACAAGCAGCTTTTTGACCGCGCTTTTAAAATTGCAGAAGAAAACGGCATTGCCCTGCAGACAAAATCCTTGGTTGCAGGGGGCAACAATGCAGGCATAATTCACACCTCCGCAGGCGGAGTTAAAACCATTGCGGTGTCAATTCCCTGCCGCTATCTTCACTCACCGTCTTGCGTAATCAAGGAAAGTGATGTTGAAGAAACCCAAAAAATCATCCTCGCACTTTCGGAGGATTTTGCAAATGATTAAGTTTATTGATTCGGAAAAGTATTCCCTTAAAGAAATTTGCTCAAAGGATGTTTTCGGCACAAGAATTTTGGCTTATTTCAACACTTATTCTTATGAGTTTGACTTTATGCGCTTCTGGGTTCAGCTTGATGAAAACGAAAATCCCGTTGCCGCAATCAGCCTCATAGACGGCAGTATGACCCTCACCTGCGGTGAAAAGGCAGA
>JAGBHX010000028.1 GCA_017935265.1 Clostridia bacterium
ATTGACGTTTTAAGCCTTCCGTTAAGTGGGGTATACCAATAGCTGTCAACGGAATCAATGCCCTTTGCCATTCCAAGCACCGAGCCTACGGTTGCGCCGTTGCAGTCGGTGTCAAAGCCTGACTGAACAGCTATACATATGCTCTTGCCGAAATCACCGTTGCCGTAAAGCAAAGTGGCGGCCACAATCTTTGCATTTGAAATTGTGTGGCACCAGCCGTGGTCTGAATATTCATCGTACTGCCTGTGAATTTCTGAAATTACGCTGTCAAAGCCGACACCGTTTTCAAAATCAGCCAGAACACCGTAAAGCTCTTTATAAAGTCGGCTTGTTTCGGGAATCTGACCTAATCCGCCTTTAATAATATCAGCCACATTGTCTGTAACTGCGGCGCAGGCAATCATAGCGGATACCCACATTTCACCGTAAATTCCGTTTTTGATGTGAGAAATTCTTGCATCTCGCCAAGCCATATCAGCGGCGGTGACCGGGTCAGCAGGATTTATGTAGCCGAAATAATCACCGCGTATCTGAGCGCCGATCCATTCGCGGTAGGGGTTTTTATACATAGCGCTTGCAGGAGCACTGTAGCCGTTTACAAGGTTCTTAAATGCAATACGCTCTGCGGTGAAATAATTGCAGATCGGCTGAGTTGCAAGCCACATATCGCCCACATTCTGTGAGGTGAAATCTCTGCCGTGCTTTTCAATAATTAGCTGTGACATAACAGTGTAATTTGTGTCATCGTCAACTGGGGCGCAGTCAAACACATCAATATAATTTACTCCGCCCAGATAATGGTCATATTTTTCAATCATTTCGTCAGTTATTTCATTGCGGAGAATGTATCTGTGCATAGGGTAATTGCCTGTTTCTTTTAAAAGGGGAATAAGGTCGTGCTGTCTTGCACCCTCAACAGGTTTTCCCAGCAGACAGCCGCAGATTCTGCCAATCCAAGCACCCTCAATTTTCTTTTTGAGAGTGTCTGCGTCGGGCATTTCTCCTTTCACGGTGAAGCCGTCACGCAAAGCCTTGATAGCATCAATGTCAGACGGTTCATTATACTCATAACCCTCGCGGGTTTCTGCTTTTGAAATTATGCTGAAAAGTGTATCGGCAATGTCATCTTTTTCTTTGCTGTTGGGCATTTTTGAAACTGCCGTGAACAAATCTTTATATTGCTCAATATCCAATCCCTCTTCATATGACTGCTTGTATTCAAGCTCAAGCTTTTGGCAATATTCAATCCATTCGGCCGAGTTCATATAATCAGGTGCAATACTGTGTTTCATAAAATCAATCCTTTCGGTAGAATAAATTAATTTTACAAAACCCAAAAGAAAAATGCAATAGAAAAACAAAAAAGCGCACCGAAATTTCGGTACGCTTTGAAAAAATTTGATTATTTAATCATACTCTCGCCGGTCATTTCTTCGGGCTGAGGAAGACCGAGAATTGTGAGCATTGTGGGAGCAATGTCGGCAAGGCGGCCTGTTTCCTTGAGCTCGCAGTCATAACCTACAACGCAGAAGGGAACGGGGTTGGTTGAATGGGGAGTGAAGGGGTTGCCGTCGTCACCAATCATTCTGTCGGCATTACCGTGGTCGGCTGTGATGATAACTGCGCCGCCCATTGAAAGAGCCGCGTCAACAACCTGACCAACGCAATCGTCAACAGCTTCAACTGCTTTAACTGCGGCATCCCAGATGCCTGTGTGACCAACCATATCGCAGTTTGCAAAGTTGAGAATAACAGCGTCATATTTGCCTGACTTAATCTGTTCAACAACTGCTTCGCAAACGGGGTATGCGCTCATTTCGGGCTGAAGGTCAAAGGTGGGAACGTCGGGTGACTGAATAAGAATTCTGTCTTCGCCCTCAAAGGTCTTTTCTTCACCGCCGTTGAAGAAGAATGTAACGTGAGCGTATTTCTGAGTTTCGGCAATTCTGAGCTGAGTTTTGCCGCTTTTTGCAAGGTATTCGCCCATTGTCATTGTAAGCTCTTCGGGAGGGAATGCAACGCTTACGTTGGGCATTGTTTCGTCATACTGTGTCATACAAACAAAGTTGAGAGGGAAGAAGCCGTTCTTTCTCTCAAAGCCGTCAAATGCTTCGTCAACAAATGTGCGTGTAATCTGACGTGCTCTGTCGGGGCGGAAGTTGAAAAATACAACGCTGTCGTTAGCCTTGATTGTGCCCTGAGCGTTAACAACTGTGGGAACAATGAATTCATCTGTCACACCGTTTGCGTATGAATCCTCCATAGCCTTAACGGGGTCGCTTTCCATAACACCATCGCCGTAAACCATAGCTGAGTAAGCCTTAACAACTCTGTCCCAGGCGAAGTCACGGTCCATAGCGTAGTAACGGCCTGAGATTGTTGCAATTTCGCCAACACCGAGCTCTTTGGTTTTGGCAACAACATCTTTAACAAAGCCGACACCTGATGTAACAGAAACGTCACGGCCGTCCATAATGCAGTGAACGTAAACCTTGCTGAGGCCTGCTCTTTTGGCCATTTCAATAAGGCCGAAGAGATGCTCAATGTGAGAATGAACACCGCCGTCTGAAAGAAGACCCATCAGGTGAAGAGTAGAGTCATTCTTTTTGCAGTTTTCAATGGCATCTTTAAGTGCGCCGATTTCAAAAAAGTCGCCGTCCTGGATTGACTTTGAAATTTTAACGAGCATCTGATAAACAACGCGGCCTGCACCGATGTTGGTGTGGCCAACCTCGCTGTTACCCATCTGACCGTCGGGGAGACCCACGTCAAGACCTGATGCGCCGATTGTGGTGAAAGGATTTTCGTTGAAAATCTTTGTAAGGTTGGGAGTGTTGGCGGCTTCAATAGCGTTGCCGTTTGCGCCGGGGTTAATGCCGAAGCCGTCCATAATACATAAAACTACAGGTTTTTTCATTTTAGTTACCTCAATATTTTACAGACTCACCGTAAAACAGTGAGTCTGCATACTTGAAATTATTATTTGGATGCTGCTTTAACGATAGCTGCAAAATCGGGAGCTTTGAGTGAAGCGCCGCCGATAAGACCGCCGTCAACGTCGGGCTGAGCAAGAAGCTCGTCAGCGTTTGCAGCGTTCATTGAGCCGCCGTACTGAACAACAGCTTTGTCAGCAGTTTCAGCGTCATAAAGCTCACCAACAAGCTCACGGATAGCCTTATTAACCTCGTTAGCCTGCTCAGCAGTTGCAGTTTTGCCTGTGCCGATAGCCCAAACGGGTTCATAAGCGATGATGATGCTGTTGATCATTTCTTCTTTGGAAACGCCTGCAAGAGCAATCTTTGTCTGAGAGCGAACAACCTCCATTGTGATGCCCTGTTCTCTCTGCTCAAGGTATTCACCAACGCAAACGATAACTTTGAGGCCGTTGTCAAGAGCGGCACGTGTGCGGTCACGAACGGTTACGTCTGTGTCGCCGAAATATGTGCGTCTTTCACTGTGGCCGGTGATTACATATTCAACACCGCAAGCGGCAAGCATGGGAGCTGAAACCTCGCCTGTGAAAGCACCGCTTGCTGCCCAGTGGCAGTTTTCAGCGCCAACCTTGATGTTTGAGCCCTTTGTTGCTTCAAGAGCAGCTGCAAGGTCGATGTAAGGAACACATACGATAACTTCGCAGTCAGCGTCAGCAACGAGAGGTTTAATCTCATTGATAAGAGCAGTTGTTTCAGCAGGAGTTTTGTTCATTTTCCAGTTACCTGCGATAACTGCTTTACGAAGCTGTTTATTCATAATTTACAAGTCCTTTCAATAGAAATCTTATTTGTCGTTAAGAGCGTAGATACCGGGAAGCTCTTTGCCTTCGAGGAATTCAAGAGATGCGCCGCCGCCTGTTGAGATGTGAGACATCTTGTCAGCAAAGCCGAGCTTCTGAACAGCAGCAGCAGAGTCACCGCCGCCGATGATTGAAATTGCGCCTGATTCAGCAACAGCAGTAGCAACTGCGATTGTGCCTGCGGCAAAATTTTCCCACTCAGAAACGCCCATAGGTCCGTTCCAGATTACTGTGCCGCTGCCCTTAACAGCTTCTGCGAAGAGAGCCTGAGTCTTGGGACCGATGTCAAGACCCATCCAGCCTTCGGGGATAGAATCGCTGTCAATAACCATAGCTTCTGTGTCGGGAGCATATTCCTTACCAACCTTGTTGTCAACGGGGATGAGGAACTTAACGCCCTTAGCCTTTGCTGTTTCCATCATATTTTTAGCGTCTTCTACTCTGTCAGCCTCAAGAAGAGATGTGCCGATTTCGTAGCCGAGAGCCTTCATAAATGTGTAAGCCATACCGCCGCCGATGATGATTGTGTCACACTTGTCGAGGAGGTTGGTGATAACGCCGATTTTGTCAGAAACCTTAGCACCGCCGAGGATTGCAACGAGAGGTCTCTTGGGGTTGGCAAGAGCGCCGCCGATGAACTCGATTTCTTTCTGAATAAGGTAACCGCAAGCAGCGGGAAGATAATCAGCAACACCTGTTGTTGAGCTGTGAGCTCTGTGAGCTGAACCGAAAGCATCGTTTACATAAAGGTCAGCAAGAGCGGCAAACTTTTTGCTGAGTTCGGGGTCATTCTTTGTTTCGCCCTTTTCATAGCGAACGTTTTCAAGAAGAAGAACTTCACCGTCTTTAAGCTCAGCGGCAAGAGCCTGTGCGCTTTCGCCAACAACGTCTTTAGCCATTTTAACTTCTTTGCCGAGAAGCTCGCCAAGGCGAACTGCAACGGGAGCGAGTGAGAACTCGGGAACAACTTCACCCTTGGGACGGCCGAGATGTGAGCAGAGGATAACCTTTGCGCCGTTGTCGATAAGGTACTTGATTGTGGGGAGTGAAGCAACAATTCTCTTATCGCTTGTGATAACTCCGTTTTCCATTTTTACGTTGAAATCGCAACGAACAAGAACTCTCTTGCCGGCAACTTCGAGGTCTTCAACAGACTTTTTGTTAAGTGCGTTCATTTATATTCGTCCTTTCAAAATAATATATTCCAAAATTGTGCATTATGATTTTATAACAAAAGAGAAATTTTTGCAACAATATTTTGTCATATTTTTATTATTTTATCAGTATTACCATAAAAATGCCTTGAATTGATAAAAAATTAACAAAATTACCAACAAAAAAGGGACTGTTTTTTTACAGTCCCTTTTAAATCTGTTAAACTCCGAAGTATTTAATTGCGTTGTTATATGCAACATCCTGCATAATTGAACCCAGAAGTTCCATATCACTGTCGGGGTAAAGACCGCCGTCCACCATATCGCCAACCATACCGCAGAGAATGCGGCGGAAATATTCATGGCGGGGATAGGAGAGGAAGGAGCGTGAGTCTGTAATCATACCGACGAACTTGCCGAGCACTCCGAGATTGCCCAAAGCCTTGAGCTGCTCACGCATACCGTCAAGGTTGTCGTTAAACCACCAGGCAGAGCCGAACTGAATTTTTGAAGCGGCCTCGTCAGACTGGAAGTTACCGAGCATTGAGCCGAGAACGTAGTTGTCCTTGGGGTTGAGGGTGAAAAGAACGGTTTTGGGCAAAGCACCCTCAGCATCGAGGCTGTCAAGCATTCTTGAAAGTGAGAATGCAATTTCTCTGTCGTCAATTGAGTCAAAGCCTGTATCGGGGCCGATTGAGTTGAACATGCGGGCGTTGTTGTTACGCATTGCACCGATGTGAATTTCACAGCCCCCGCCGCGCTTTGCAAACTCTTTTGAAAAAAATCTGAAAAGCTCTGTGCGCCATTTGTCATTATCGGCAACGCTCAGCTCCTCGCCTGCAAGAGCTTTTTTGAAAATTGCTTCAAGCTCATCGGGAGTTGCTCTGTTATATGGCACATATGTGAATGCGTGGTCACTTGCGCGGCAACCCATTTTTTCAAACAAATCAATTCTTGTCAAAAGAACGTCGGTCAGTTCCTTGTAAGAGTTAATCTTAACACTGCTTACATCTTCAAGGCTTCTGAGCCAGGGGATAAATGTGGGCTGGTCAATGTAAAGAGCCTTGTCGGGGCGGAACGCGGGGAGCACCTTGCACTTAAAGCTGTCATCCTTTGCAAGCAGGTCGTGATATTCAAGAGTGTCTGCGGAATCGTCTGTGGTGCAAAGGTGAGAAACGTTTGAGTTCACAATCAGCTCTCTCGGGGTAAATCCGCCTGATGCGATTTTATCGTTGGCGGCTGTCCAGATTTTGTCGGCGCTTTTTTCACTCAGAGGCTCATAAATATCAAAGTATCTCTGCAATTCAAGGTGAGTCCAATGGTAAAGAGGGTTGCCGATTAAGTAGGGCATAACCTTTGCCCAGGCTTTGAATTTTTCATATCCTGAAGCGTCGCCCGTGATGTATTTTTCACTGATGCCGAAGCCTCTCATTGCGCGCCATTTGTAATGGTCGCCTGCAAGCCAGAGGTAGGCAATATCTTCGGGCTGTTTGTTTTCAAAAATTTCTTTTGGTGAAAGGTGACAGTGCCAGTCAAAAATGGGCATTTTGTCGGCATAGTCGTGAAAGAGAGTTTTTGCCGCATCATTGTTGAGCAAAAAGTCTTTATCCATAAACTGTTTCATAGGTAACAATCCTTTCGTAGAGGTAGTTAAGTGGTTATTTGAAACAGGCTTCTCCTTGAGGAGAAGCTGTCACGAAGTGACTGATGAGGTGGAAAACGAAAAAAACACCTCATCCACCGCAAGCGGTCCCCCTTCTCCTCGAGGAGAAGGCTTCTGAATTAAAGAAGCCAGCCGTTGGGACGCGAGCCCTTTTGACGAACAGGGGAGGACGGCTCTTCTTTTTCTTCTTTCTGCTCTTCCTTGGCATCTTCTTTTTTGGGAGCTTTTGTTGCGGCGATTTTATCCCACGGAGCTTCTTCATAAACGGGGATTTTTACCGTTCTTGAAGATTCATCCTCAACACCGGTAAGACGGCGCAAAAGCTCAATGGCAGACACCGCACCGTCAGGATTGATGGAATAATAGGTGGCCGTGCCCGATTTTCTGCTTTTGATAATGCCCGAAACACACATCAGCTTGATGTGGTGGGAAAGGGTGGACTGACCGATGCTCATTTTTTCAAGAAGCTCGCTGACACATTTTTCACCGTCGAGCAATAATTCAAGCACCTTGAGCCTGTTTTCATCACTGAGAGCCTTGAACACATTGGCGTTATCGGTATAATTACCTGCCATAAAATCACCGTCCGTTTTAAATATATAATAAGTATAATATCGCAAATTAAAAGTGTCAAGAAAAAAATAAACCGACGCCGAAGCATCGGTTTAAATGTGTTCTACAAACTCTTTAACTCTTCCCCCGTCATTATATCCTTTTTCGTAAAATCGGTGGAGCTTGTCCCGGTCCTTGGTGAGGGTACTTACGCCGCAACAATCGTCCGGGGCAATAATGAGGCATTTGCCTTGCTTTTGCAATTCAAGAGCAAGTTCAACTCCCTTTTTGTATTTGACCGATTTATCCTTGAGCTTTTCTGCAAGAACGGGATATTTTCTTTTCAGCAGCTTTGCCATTCGGGTGTCGCGGGCAAGAGTGTCGCTGTTTTCTATGGGCTTTGTGAGGATGAGCACCAATTTGTCGCAACCGTCGGCAAGGGCTTTTTTAACAGGCACGGGGTCAGAAACTCCGCCGTCATAATACTTTCTGCCGTTGATTTCATATCCCTTGCAAACGCCCGGAATGGCAGAGGATGCTTTCAAAACAGTGTAATCATTCTGCTTCATATCCTCTTTTTTGAAATATGCAGGCTCACCCGTCAGCGCATCAGTTGCCACCACAGCGAGACTGCTTTTGTTTTGCATAACAGCAGAAAAATCCAGCACATCCTCACCGCCGCTGTTGGTAAGAGTGCCGTAGACATAGTCAAGGTCAATATACTGGCTGTGCTTCAGAAAGTTGCCGAAGCTCATATATTCTTTTCTGCCCGAATAGTCGTGATAAAAGCGGTAGGTTCTGCCTTTTTGATTTGCAAGGTAGGTTATTGCATTGGCACTTCCTGCAGAAACACCGATGCAGTAGTCAAAGCTTACCTTGTCATCAAGCAGACGGTCAAAAACTCCCGAGCCGTAAATTCCCCGAAGGCCTCCGCCAACATCTATAATTCCAATCAAAACAAATCACCCATCTGAGCTATAAGCTCAGCCATTTCTTCAATTTCCTGTTGCATATTTAAAATATAATTTTTCGTTTCTTCATCACGGATAAGATACCGTGTTGCTTTGCGCAGATTTCTCAAAAATCGGGGGTCGGGCTTGACTTCTTCCTTTAAAATCGGACAGGAGGAAAGCCCTCTCAGATCGCGTATAACACTCACCCTGTCGCCGTCAATTTTAGGGTAAAAGGGATAAATTCTGCAGGCGAGGGGGCGCTCGCTTCTGTTGCAGGTGCCGTTGCAGATAATCATATTGTAGCCAAAATTTCCGTCAGTTTGTTTAATTGTAAAATTCGGGTTGTCTTTATATAATTCTTCCTCGTGGGGGAAAAGCCACATACCTGTGTTTTCGTCCCCTTTGCAGCAAAGACCGCCGCAAAGCTTTCCGCAGTCAAACCTGCCAAGGGGTGCAGAGCGTTCCAGCAGTTCACGCGCTTTGGTTAAATTCTCGTTCATATTATCACTTCCGAAGGGAATTATATCATAAGGTGTTGACTTTTTCAATTTGTAGTGATAAAATTGTATAAATCGTTGATGCAGAAGGCAACGCTTATAACGTGAATCAGAGAGTTTCCGTCATCGGCTGAAAGCGGAAATATCACCGAAGCTGTTGTTACCACTGCTGAGAGCTGCCGAAATAAGGTGTGCCGTTTGCCGCGTTAAGGCGTTGAGTGGCGGGCAACCGCAAACCGGGTGGAACCGTGGAGTAGATTATGCTTCATCCCAGTGTATGGGGTGGAGCTTTATTTTTTTTGGAGGTAATATTATGATTAACGTAACATTAAAAGGCGGAGTTGTTAAGGAATTTGCCGAAGGCACAACAGCCCTTGAGGTTGCAAAAAGCCTTGGCATGGGTCTTTATAAGGCCGCCTGCATCTGCAAAATCAATGATGTTTATTGCGATTTGAGAACTCCTCTGACTGAGGATTGCTCACTTGAAATTCTTTCTTTTGAGGAGGACGAAGAGGCAAAGCGTTGGTTTCGCCACACTGCCTCACACGTTCTTGCGCAAGCTGTTAAAAGGCTGTTCCCGCAAGCGAAATTGGCCATTGGCCCTGCTATTGACGGCGGATTTTATTACGACTTTGATGTTGAAAAAGCTTTCACAACCGAAGACCTCGACGCAATCGCCGCAGAAATGAAAAAAATCGTCAAAGAGGCACTTCCTCTTGAGCGTTTTGAGCTTGAGCCCGAAGAGGCTATACGCCTTATGGAAGAAAGAAACGAGCCCTACAAGGTTGAGCTTATCAAAGAGCACGCAGATAAGGGTGAAAAGATTTCATTCTTCCGCCAGGGCGAATTTGAAGAGCTTTGTGCAGGTCCTCATATTCCCGACACAGGCAGAATCAAGGCTTTCAAAATCACTTCCTGCACAGGCGCTTATTGGCGCGGCGACTCAAACAAAAAGATGCTCCAGAGAATTTATGCAACTGCCTTTACTAAGCAGAGCGTAATGGAAGAGCACCTTGCCGCCCTTGAAGAGGCTAAAAAGCGTGACCATAACAAGCTTGGCCGTGAGCTTGAGCTTTTCACAACTGTTGACTCAATCGGTCAGGGTCTTCCCATTCTCCTTCCCAAGGGAACATTCATTGTTCAGACTCTTCAGCGCTTTGTTGAAGACGAAGAGGCAAGAAGAGGCTGGGTGCGCACCAAAACTCCTCTTATGGCTAAGAGCGACCTTTACAAAATCTCAGGACATTGGGACCATTATAAAGACGGTATGTTCGTTCTCGGTGATGAAGAAAAGGATGATGAGGTTTTTGCTCTTCGTCCCATGACTTGTCCTTTCCAGTATCAGGCATATCTCAACAGAGCAAGGTCTTACCGTGACCTTCCTATGAGATTGGCTGAAACATCAACTCTTTTCAGAAATGAATCATCAGGCGAAATGCACGGTCTTATCCGTGTGCGTCAGTTCACAATTTCCGAAGGTCACCTTATGTGCCTTCCCGAGCAGCTTGCAGACGAGTTCAAGCGTTGCCTTGACCTTTGCATCTTTATGCTCAAAACTCTCGGTCTTTATGAAGATGTTTCTTACCGCTTCTCACAGTGGGACCCTGCCGACACAGAGAAATACATCGGCACTCCCGAGCAG